>JBDSRT010000215.1:0-11933 GCA_039929165.1 Ginsengibacter sp. | reverse complement strand
TCGGCACGTCGTAAGCCGCCCACTCAGCCTGGTAATGAGCAGCATCTGAAGAGGTGTAATTGGGCACGGCAATAAAGGCCATTCCGCCTGGTTTGAGCAACTTATGTATTTGGGTAATATAATCATGCAGATCATGCACGTGCTCTAAAACATGCCACATTGTAATAGCATCATAATACACGGGCACCTGGGCAAATAATTCTTCCGAAGGGAGCAGCTCAATATTGTATAACTCCAAAGCATTTGCCCTGGCTGTTTCGTCTGGCTCAAGTCCTCTTATTTGCCAACCGGCTGTTTGCATTGTGTTTAAAAATGCGCCGGTACCTGCACCAATATCTAAAAGCTTCCCTGTTTTTAATTCAGTATATTTTTCCAGAAGACGCTGTTTACTTTTAAGCGTTCTTTTCCTCACAAGATGATATAAGCGATTTATGACACCACGCTTGCTTTCCGAATGAGACACATAATTTTCTGACTGGTAATATTTTCCAATGTCTTCTTTAGCAGGAACATTTTGCGTAAATCTTAGACTGCAATTACTGCATTCCCAAATTTCAAATTCTTCACCGGATACAGTGTGATCTTTAGCGCTAAGTTGTTTGTAAATTTGTTCGCTGTTGCAAACCGGACAATGGCTGTAAGTAATCATGAGCGTGAGGTTTGAGGGGCCAGGTAAAAGCCATTAGGCAATAAGTTATTGGTCACTAAGTCACTGAATTCCCTTTTCATTTTTCATTCTTCATTATTTTATACGTCTCAGGTTCATCATCAACTTTTAAGTGATGATTGTTGCCGATAGAATCCGGTGTAAAACCTTTGTTGTATAATGAGGCGATAATGATAATCAAGCCGGCTGCTATCAATATTGCCGCCCAAAATTTCCATTTACCAAATTTGATCACAGGCTTTTCGGTATAAAAATCCTTCATTACCTGCGAGGTGGTTTCCCTGTCTCCTACCAAAACATTATGGGAAGTATCTGCATGAATAATTTTTTCTGCTGGTAGTACCGGCAGCAACGGGGCAATTTCTTCAGCAACAAAATTTATTGTTCTGGCCTCATCAAGTTGCAGACAACCGATGTTATCAAAACATAATGGTGCACCGTTTTTAACTTCCTGCGCTTGTTTTTTTAAGAAGTCATTTATGTAAGAGATTGCCGACGAAGCGTCGATGTCTTTTCTATAAGAAATGAACTCAATGATGCCTTTGGAAACTGGCTGATCAATATTTTGAAATTGAAAATTATGATATGGCGGATAAATTAATTTATTAACGCTATCAATTTTTGCAGAATTAAAAGCTCTGGTGAAAACGCCTAATGGCGGCAGGCTGCACGTATCTGATTGAAGAAGGTATTCCGCAATTAATTTATGCATATCATTCATTGCTGCAAAATACAACAGTATGTGTGAAACAACGGCCGTTAAAAATGAACTACAACACCACCAATTGCATTTAAGCCGTAGACAGGATAATTATTCCAGCGTGAATATTTGCGGTTAAGTATATTGTTGATATCAAGCCAGGCGCTAAATCGTTTGGTAACCTTAAATTCTGCACCGGCGCTTACATCAAAGCCTTTAAGCCGAATATTGGAACCATCAGCCAGCAGTGCAGGAACCCGGCCGAAACCAAGAAGATCTGCTTTTAAAATAACCTGTTTAAACGCATTCCATCTTGCAGAACCGGTAAGTTGTATAGGGACCTTATGCCAGGCTTTGGCATTATCTTTTAAACCTGTATACGTGTTCAGATCAAGGGCTGCCGATAAAGTGAATTTATCCTGACTAATATAACTGAGATCACCATGAACATGCAGGTTACTCATTTTGCTTTCGTTGCTGATATAGAAACTTTTGGCATAAAGAGGATCATTGATAAACAATGGAATATTATTATACTTAATGAAAGAAGATTTAGCATTGAAGCTAAAATGCGCACCAAGCGTAGCTTTCACGCCACCATAAAATTCTGTCTCTTTTGTATTAAGCAGGAAGGTAGGATCCTGCATATATGGATTTTCTCCGCTTAACTTTCTAAAAGTATTATTGGTATACCTGCCGATCCAGCCCGCCTGGATTAAAAAAACATTATCCTGCAACTGAGCCTCGCCGTAAATATTTGGCAATACGCTTAACTGGCCATTATCCCAGCTTGGCGTAACACCACCATGTATTGTAAAGCGGTCAGAATAATACACCAGTTCAGGTGCTAGCTGCACCAAATTATTGTTGAACTTTGTATCAATTGAACCTTTCTTATCAGTTAAGTTTGTCAATTCAGCTCTTGCTGTTATTTTAAAAGCCACGTCTTCACCAAACTTTTTTTCTACAGGCGCTTCAATAATCAGATTGTTCTCAGTAACAAAATTTGCCCTGGTAAATACATGCACTCTTGCATTAGGATTATAATTAATGCCTAACTTGTTTACGTCTGTATTTCTAAAGCCGGCCTGCAAAGCAATGTCCTGGTATTTACGGCTAAGAGAATCTTTTGTATAATTATGCAAGGCGTGATCAAAGCCATACAAATAATATTGATCCTGGTAAATACCGACGTTACCATAAGCCTCGTTTCCTTTATTGAAATAACTGCCTGTGGCTTTTAATTTAACCTGGCTAAAATCCTGGTATTCAATTTTCCCTTTTGATGAGGTGTAATTACCATACAGGTTAATGAAGCCTTGTTTTCCATCACCAAAACTTAAGCCTGCTCCCACATACGGCGTTGAAAAATTTCCAAAGCCGGCCTTCACAAAATTCCTTCCGCCAAGCTGCAAAGCCGTATCCTGAGCTAAAGACAAAGGTTTCAAAGAAATAGGCTGGTAAGAAAAAAACAATTGCTGCGAAGGAATATTATAAGCAAGTCTCGGCCTGTTGGTATCAGCCGCTAATGGCGATGCAGACAGGTTTATTTTTACAGCATTCCTTAACACCGGCTTGTATGTAGACGTGATGTCAATACTTTGACGTTTGGTTGTGTCCCGCTGCGCATTGGCAGTTTTTGAAATTGCACAAAGCATCAACAACGATATCATAGTGTAAACTAAACCAACATGCTTCTTCATAATTACTTTTTAGTCCTTTGTAAATTCAGCCTCTGATTATCCGCCTATTTTTGAATTTGCCTTTTCTTCTGCTACAGCTTTATTGAGTTTTTCCTTTGCTTCTGCCTTTAACTCTGGTATGGTTGCATTATCTGACACACTCTGATACGTTGCTTTGGCATTGAAATAATCTTTTTGTTTCATGTAAACATCACCTAATAATATATAAGCTTTTGCTACCCAATAATCCTGAGAGCCTGTAACTTTTATTACTTCAAGACCAGCTTTTTCTGCAGCGCCTAAATTATTTTGTGTGAAGTAACAGCTGGCAATTTCATATCTGGCTTCTGCGCCCCAGGCTGCTTTATTCGCCGCAGCTACCTGTTTATATGCATTGATGGCTTCTTCACAATTGCCGCCTGTTTGCAATGATTTGCCAAGAACCAAGTTAGCGATCACCCGATCATCGGTGCTCAGGCCTTTTTTGGTTAGTAACTCTTTAGATGCGGTACTGGCTTGCTCATAATCCTTGGTTTGATAATATGTTCTTACCAACCCACGCAAAGCTTCCAGTTGATTCTCGGGGCTTATAGCAATGTCTCTAAGTTTAGCGAAATACGTTTTGGCCTTTTCGTAATCTTTTATTTCGAGATAAAATAATCTGGCAGCAGCCAGCGCCGACGCTTCAGCATATTTACTGTTACCAAGCTTTACAACAGCTTCATACCCTTTCAAGGCATTTGTCCAGTCTTTACTTTTCGCATAACATTCACCACTGAAATAATTAGCTTGTACGGCAAACGACCCATTAGGGTAAGATGACAGATAATTATTGAAACCGGTTATTGCATTTGCACAGTCGCCACTATTATATTTTAATTCAGCAGCAGAATAGGTTAGTGAATCCGCTTCTGAAACGGAAATATTTTTGCCTGCTTTACGTAACACTTCTACATAATCATTCGGTTTACCTTCCTCAACATAAATACTTTTCATGTTTTCCAATGCTTCATCTGCTTCAGGGGATTGAGGATAATTGCTCACTAATTTTTGATAGGCATTTAAAGCCTCAGCATTGTTATTAAGATTGTATTGAGACAGGCCAAGCTTTAAAAAAGCCGCAGGATGCAAACCTTGTGCATTCTTTAAGTTCAAAAGTTTATCAAGATATGGTACCGCATCCCTGAATTTTTCCTGCGCCATGTAAGTGTTAGCTATTTCTATAAGTGCATCACCGGAAAGATCGCTGGATGGATATTGAGTGGACAAAGAATTCAAGAGCTTAACTTTTTCATTTGAATTGTTGATACCGGCTATCAAAGCTTTTTGAAACAAGGCATAATCACTTTGGGCGGAAGCGGTGTTCAAAACATTATCATACATTGTTCGTGCCCTGTTGTAATCTTTCAACATGAAGTAACTGTCCGCTGCTCTTAAATACGCATCCTGTTCTAAAGGATTTGAAGTAGCTGCGACAGTTTTAGTAACCTGTTCAAAACTGGTGATCGCTTCTTTAAAGTTTTCTTTTTTTAAAAAACTATACCCTGTGACATATTTTGCAGCCATTGGCGTAGCTTCTCCCTGTATATTAGCCGATTGAAGATAAGCCGCCATGTAGCGTATAGCGTCATCATGTCTTGCTAAACGATAAGCTATTTCGCCTTTCCAGAAATTAGCCAACAGTAGCAACTTGCCGGCATTTTGATCTTTTATGATCTTGTTAAGTAAGACATCTGCTTCCTGCAATTTTTGATCGTTGATCAATTCTGTTGCCTTGCCAAACAAAATTTGCGGATAGACTTTTTGCATGGATGGCGTTGGATTGTCAAACGATTCATACAAAGACAGCGCACTATTGAAGTTGTTGGTATTGGCAAGCATACCAATCAAAATCTCTTTGGCTTCTGTGGCATAAGTTGAGGTTGGATACAAATCAAGGAAGGTGTTCATGTCTTTTAAAGCTACATCCTGGTAACCTAATTCATAGGACAACTTTGCATAATTAAATCTTGATATTTCCTGTTGTTTACGATTACTACTGTTGGCGGCACTAAACTGAAAAGCGTTCCTGGCATTGGCTTTCTGATTGGTCCTTAAATACAGGTCGCCTAATAAATACATAGAGTTTTGACCAAGGGAATCAGTTTCACTGCTTAATTGTTTAAAACCTTCAATGGCCTTTTCAACCTGGTTTGCTTCATAATAACAATAACTCAATTCATATAAAACTTCCTTACTTACTTTATCGCTGCTGTTTACATATTCTTCCAGCAGGGTCAACGCTTTTGCATAATCTTTCTTTTCAAAATAGATCTGACCAATTAAAAGATTAAGGTCTTTTCTATAATATAAATTACCCCGGTTAAGTGCTTCCTGTCCATATTTTAAAGCTTCATCTTTATTACCCTGGAAATAATATATCTCGGAGATATAGTAAGGCACAAGCCCTTGATAAGCGGTTTGGTTTTCTACGACTTTGAAAGCTTTCATTGCCCCAGTAAAATCTTTATCGCTATAGCTGATATAACCATAATAGTAATTTGCAGGATAATAATATTTATTCTTTGGCAGTTGATGCACCTCGTTAAACAAAGGCTTCGCCTCGCTAAAGCGCTTAACGTTGAAGTAAGAATATGCGAGTTCAAACTTCGCATCAGCAATTTCATCATTGCTTAAATTATCATAACCTGCTCTTTCATAAAATGTAATGGCGTTGCTATAATCACCTTTAACAAAATAATATTTGGCAAGGTTGTAACCCATGATCTGCTGTCGTGGCTCGTTGTTGGCTGAAGTAATAAATTGTTTAGCTTCTGCTTCTGCAACAGGCTGATTTAACCGGAGGCCACATACGATATAATAATAATCTACATCCTGGTTTAAGTAAGTGTGATCAGTTATAGTGTTCTCAGGATAGTGTTGTTTAAGTTCCTTTAGCAAAGGATAGGCAAGGCTGTATTGCTCTTTAATGAAAAGATCTTTGGCTTCTTTGAATTCTTTTTCAGGATCAGTTATATTAAAATTGCCCTGGCTAAAGCTATTGAGAGAATACAGCAAGGCGAGAAGACAAAAGATATTTTTCATGTACAGAATGTTTACTTATCAGTGAATGTACCCGAAGCCCTTACCAAACGATTTCGCAATAATGCTATTGAAATTTGGCGGCAAATGTACATCAGCCCGCAATCTAAAAACCTTCATAAAATAAAAGACTTTAATTTGCAGTAAACATTGTTAATACAAAGGTAAAAATGAACTTATGAGGGCTTTACTTTCTTCCAAGCATTCAGCAGGTGCAATAAATGCTGCATTATTTATCCTTCGTGTTGGCTTTGCTATCCTGATCATAAAGCATGGTTATCAAAAACTATCACACTTTGAAAGCATGCAACACCAGTTCATAAATTTTCTAGGCCTTGGTGCTACAGTTTCATTAGTGCTCACAATTTTCGCTGAATTTTTTTGTGGTATGCTGTTAGTGCTCGGGTTATTTACAAGGTTTGCCTGCATTCCTCTCATCGTTACCATGTGCGTTGCTTTGGTAAAAGCGCACAACATGGATGTATTTGGAAAGGGTGAAGCAGCTTTTCTTTTTTTACTAGGCTTTATTGCCATTTTATTAGCCGGCCCGGGAAAAGCAAGTCTGGATAGTGTTCTCAATAAATAATTATACCAGCAATTTTATTTCGTCAAACTGATTATTGTGTTCACCACCGAAACATCTATTCGTATACATTACGCATTAACTGACCAGATGGGTGTGGTGTATCATGGCCATTATGCACAGTTTTATGAAATTGGCAGAACGGAAGCGATCAGAGCTTTAGGCTATACGTATAAAGACATTGAGGCTACTGGTATAATAATGCCCGTAGTTGATATTCATAGCAGATTTTTACGCCCTGCAAAATATGATGACCTGATAACCGTGAAGACAACTTTAAGAGAATTGCCTACACATCATAAAATAGTTTTTCACAGCGAGATTTACAATCAGCAGGATGAGTTGCTGAATGTTGGCGATGTCACCTTATATTTTATGGATGCTAAAACCATGAAGCGTGTCAACATGCCTGAAGAACTTGCAGAAAAAGTGACGCAATATTTTTAGTCTTATGCCCTGTAATGGTCACCACGCCAGGCTGTGATGGCTTTCTTAATGTCTTCTGCTTTTAAATTTTCCGCAACTGCTTTATCAGCCAACGGAATAAATTCATCATCATGTGCAAACCTTAGAGCAATGATCTGTTGAATTGTAAGTCTGCTGTCAAGTAACTTTCCGGTCATTACAAAATATCTTAAATTCTCCTCTGCTCTGATTGCCCTGTCCTGCGCACGTAGCGAAAAAGTGCGAACGAAGCCCATCAATAATAAACAGGAAACACTTAAGGCTCCTAATGTGAGGGCAATAAGCCGTCCGCTATTACGTAGAAAGAATGCCTGGTAAAAGATCCATATTGAGCTGATAATACAGGCTAAGACAACTACTGAAAGTACAAAGTGATAAAGAGGCACAAAGCGGCGGTGATTTTTATAGTTCTGTTCCGTCATTTAGTTGAAGTTGAAAAGTTGACATGTAATATAGCTTATAAATTGAAATGTGCTTATTTCAAGAGATCAAGAACAGCCCACATTTTTTTGCGTATAGCTGAACCTGCGCCATTGTAATTATTTACAATGATGGCAAAAGTATACTCCGTTCCTGATTTACTTTTTACGTAACCGGCGTAAGAAGCTACACCACCAATTGAGCCACTTTTCATTTTTATATTATTGATCTCCGGCAGGGCATAATAGAAAGATCTATACCACGGCCTTGAAGCAGCAAACTGTAACACATATACAAGTGCTTTGGGCGTAACCCTGTTAGCCGGCGAAAGTCCACTACCATCTTTAATATTTATTGCTGTCTCTTCTATGTTATGATCTTTCCAAAATCGTTTTACAACATTCACGCCTGAATCCGTTGCACCAACACCAGTTTGTTTGTAGGCTATTGTTTTTAGAAGTGCTTCTCCATACAGGTTTATACTGCGTCTTAAAAAATAAAAATTAATGCTGTCAAGCGGCGGTGAATTGTGAGTGTAAAGAATAGTTCCCGCTGATGTATCACTTTTTTTATTATGAGGTTCAATGTTATTCAACGGCATTTGTTTAGCAAAAGCCTGTATGAATTGTTGTGCCGGATTTGGCAATGATCCGGAAATGGTAAACCGACTTTCGTTTATAGGAATAGTACCACGTACAAAAGTTTTACTATTGCCGTTTGGCATAAATATATAAGCATTATCTCCGCTACCCTTTTCTGCTGATGTCGTTTTTATTTCAAGTTGAAGAGCTTCAATTTTTGCCGGAACAGTCTCAACAACCTGTACAGAATCACCAATCTTATTCCCCGATTTTAGAATAATATCGTATTGATTTTCCCGCCAGTTAAAAGCTCTTGCACCCGCACCATAATAACTGCCAATGTCGTCCCACGGCCAGCCACCGGGAATAACTTCATCATCCCAAATATTGTCATTCACCACAAACAAACCATTGATTGCTTTGACGCCTGCTTGGTTTAAAGCCTTATTGAAACCAGAAACTATAGAATCTTCATGAGTTGAAGTAAAACGCCAGCTACCAAATGTAGGATCGCCAACACCATTTATGATTGCATCGCCATTTAAGGTGTCATTCTTAATTAATCCGGAAGTTGACAGTATTGTTTTGTAAGTAAAATCATGACCTAGCAATTCAAAAGCTGTAGCACATGTAATTACTTTTAGACAACTTGCAGTGGCCATGCCTGTTTCAGCATTTTGATTGATGATTACTTCACCGGTTTTTGAATTAACAACATATAAGCCTGTCAGCCCATGCCGCATCTGGCTGTCAGCTTCAAGTGACCTTACTGCATTCTTTAATTTCGCAGCGATGTTTTGTGCCAGCACCGGCAAACCAAAAAGCATCAACAAAAATATTGGCGTTACTTTCATAAACTAAAATTCAAATCAAATGTATTTATAAAGCCAAAAGTAGAAAGGGAAAGTGTTGCAGTTTCATGAAGTGTAATATAATTTATACCCAATTTTTAGAACTTTACTTCCTATAAATTTATTTGCTAAGATGACAAAGACACAAGCAACCATCATAACAATCGGCGATGAATTACTAATAGGTCAGGTAATAGATACAAATAGTGCCTGGATAGCGCAAGAATTAAACAAAGCAGGCGTTGCTGTTAGACGTCGTGTAGCTGTCGCTGATGATTGGATTGAAATATGGAATGCTTTAGATGCTGAACTGGAAAATGCAGATATCATTTTGATCACTGGCGGGCTCGGTCCAACGGCTGATGATATCACCAAACCACTCCTATGTAAATACTTTGGTGGCACTCTAACAGTGAACGATGAAGCCCTTGCCAATGTAAAATATTTGTTTGAAGTTGTTTTTAAGCGGCCTTTAATACCGGTTAATTTAAAACAGGCAGAAGTACCGGATGTCTGCACCGTTATTCAAAATAAAAGAGGCACAGCGCCGGGCATGTGGTTTAATAAAAATGGCAAGATCATTATTAGTATGCCAGGTGTACCACATGAAATGAAAGGGATGATGACGAGTACTATAATCCCAAAGCTCCTGGAAGAATTTGATCTGCCGGTAATTGTGCACCGCACCTTACTTACAGCCGGCGTAGGTGAATCTTTTCTGTCAGAAAATTTGAAAGAGTTTGAAAGTAATTTATCCAAAGATATAAAGCTTGCTTACCTGCCTTCTTCAGGCATGGTGAGATTGCGTTTGAGTAGTTCCGGTTTTGATAAAATAGAAACGATTAAGGCTATTGATCACAAATTCCTGGAGCTTCAATCTATAATTACAGAATATATTGTCACTGTAAATGATGAACCGTTGGCAAAGGCTTTAGGCAACCTTCTTGCAACAGATAATAAAACGATGGCGACGGCGGAAAGCTGCACTGGCGGCCACATTGCACAATTAATAACAACAAATCCTGGTTCATCAGCTTATTACAAAGGCAGCATAATTAGTTATGACAATGCAGTAAAGGAAAATATCCTGAAAGTATCTGCGCAAACATTACTGGAACATGGCGCTGTGAGTGAGCAAACAGTAAAAGAAATGCTTGCAGGTGTATTAAAGGTTGTTGGTGCCGATTATGCCCTGGCTGTTTCCGGTATTATGGGCCCTGATGGCGGCTCCTCCGATAAACCTGTCGGTACAGTTTGGATAGCTGCAGGTACCGCAGATAAATACGTTACCAAGCAATTTAATTTCCGTTTTGACCGGGCCAGGAATATTGAATTTACTTCACTGAACGCACTTAATCTTTTACGGAAATTTATTACTGGTCAGCCTTAATCTTAGCGGTATTTTGGAAATAATTACCTTTGGGCGCATTCAAAAAATTGCATTGTTATTATGAGCCTTGTCGATCTTAAAATGCCCAAACTTGGTGAAAGCATTATGGAAGCTACCATTTTGAAGTGGGTTAAAAAACCCGGTGACACCATAGCGCAGGACGAGACAGTACTTGAGATTGCAACCGATAAGGTAGACAGCGAAGTTCCGTCAACAACTGAAGGCATTCTTGAAGAAGTTTTGTTTAAAGAGAACGACGTGGTTCCTGTCGGCACGGTTATAGCAAGAATTAAGGTTAATGACGGGCAGCCAAATATTTCAAAAAATATTGAACCATCACCGGTTGATACAGAAGAATATGAAGAAGCAGAAATATTGGAGTCTGTACCATATCAGCCAGGTCAATTTGTTGCACCTTTAGCAAGTACTGGCAATAATAAATTCTATTCCCCCCTTGTATTAAATATCGCTAACAGCGAGGGTTTGCCATTGAGTGAACTCGAACACATTCCCGGTACCGGGCAGGATGGCAGAGTAAGTAAAAAAGATATTCTGGCTTACATACAACAACGCAAAGCCGGCGGCAGCAACGGCGTTTTAAGGCAGGCTCAACCGCAGCAGGAAGTAAGCAATTTGGAAGTTGCTGAAGTTCAACGCCATCAACCGGTGCCAACTAATTTTACAACGCCTTCCGGTAATGTGGAAATTGTGGAGATGGACAGAATGCGCAAGATGATCTCAAAGCACATGATCGACAGCCAGAACACCAGTGCACATGTTACAAGCTTTGCAGAATGTGATGTTACCAACATGGTGTTATGGCGTGAAAGACATAAAATAGATTTTGAAAAGAGAGAAGGTGAAAAGATAACCTTCACGCCTTTATTTATCGAAGCTGTTGTAAAATCGCTAAAGAAATATCCCTGGCTTAACAGTAGTGTAGATGGTGAAAAGATTGTAATAAAAAAAGATATAAATATTGGTATGGCTACCGCTATGCCGTCGGGTAACTTAATTGTGCCGGTGATTAAAAATGCAGATCAGCTTAACCTTGTAGGCCTTACAAAACAGGTTAATGGTTTGGCACTTGCGGCACGCAGTAACAAATTGAAACCTGATGATACAGCGGGTGGCACTTTCACTTTAACCAACGTAGGCACCTTTGGCAGTATCATGGGCACCCCAATTATTAACCAGCCTCAGGTTGCTATTATGGCTGTCGGCACCATAAAAAAACGCCCAGTTGTTATTGAAACTGAACAGGGCGACAGCATTGCCATTCGCCACATGATGTACATTTCCCTAAGTTATGATCACCGGATTATTGATGGTGCACTGGGTGCAACTTTTTTAAATTCTGTTGCAAAGGAACTCGAGAATTTTGATGGTAACCGAACGTATTAATTTGTCATTTGTTTTACGATGGAACCACAGCAGGCCTATAATTCATGGGCTTCTCAATATGATAGCAATAAAAATAAAACCCGTGACCTCGAGGCGATTGCGCTACGCA
>JBDSRT010000214.1:0-6905 GCA_039929165.1 Ginsengibacter sp. | reverse complement strand
AGGCATAGCGCATTAACGAAAAAGTTTTTCGCTCTGGAGCCTAATGACCTGGCTTTTCCTGAAACGTTTTAGAAAGCGTACTATATAACTTTTTATTGCAGCTTTTTGGCATTATTACCAACAGAATGATATCCCTTAGCGATGGCAATATACTTACGAGACTTATTAAATTTATTTTGATCACGGCCGGTCATCCTTTGAGTAAGAGGATTGTTTGTACGCTGCCGAATGGAATAAAAACCCTTACTGAATGAAGGAATAAGATTAGGCCGAAAAGTAGTGTGATTGCTCGAGGTGTTTAGCTTTTCTACATTGTTGCCAATAGCATAACATTCCCTGCTTAGGCTAGATTAGATTGGCCTTGTGTTTCGTGTATCAAATTGTTGTGCAAATGTGCTACAACCAGTAATTAATAACGATATGAGTACTATTATTTGAAGATGAATAAGAATAATTTTATGCTTAAAGAATAGAGTCTGATGTAGACGATTTTTTTTTTAGATAATAGCCATTTATGGCATACTATGGATCGGGATGTTCAAGCAAAAAACTGTTATAGTCTAAACACACAATGCCTGATAAAGAGTGGATAGTTTACTAACTTTCTTGTGGAGAAAACAGTGTTTAAAAACTGCCGGCACTTATACGATGAGCGGATATCAGCCAGTAAATAACCAGTGGAAGTCTGGAGGCTTTAATAACTGAATTGCCATGACTGTTATGTTTATGTATCTCTGGTAAATCTTTTTGAGATGATTCGTTATTATCGTTTTCATCCAAAGAATTTAGGTTGTAAGCAAGGTTTGCAAAGGTGGCACCAGGAGCAATCATAACAACTTTCGCATCAGACACAATATTAAAGTTTGATGATTTTTTACCTTTTACCTGTTGTTAAAAATTTCAAAACCAAATTCAATTTAGCTTGAAGAAAAAATTATTGTCTATTCTCTTTAGTATCATAAACAATGTGACTTTAAACATGCTAAGTAAGCGGTGGTCATTTATATTTTTTACTTGCTTTTTTAAACTGCTGTTGTTCTAAAGAAAGAAGGCTTTTAAATCTTCGAAAGTTGATAGAATCGACAACGTCTTAGGTTATTCTTATCTCAACAGATTAATCATTTAATTTTAATAAAATAATTGCTATGCCCTACAAAGATTTAAGTACCGTACATAAACTCGTCTCAGATATTTTCCATCTTCCTGAAACCAGAGAAGAATGGGAACAATATAAACTGCGTGACGAGCAGGTAGATTTTTTTAACGAAAATGGCTACCTGGCTAATGTAAAAATGCTTGATGAAAATCAGATCAACAGTATTAAATCTGAAATAGAGGACCTTGCTGATGTAAAACATCCTGGTCATCATCTGTTCTATGAATATCATACCAACGAGTCTTCCGATCCTTTAACTATTTTATTCCATGCATTGGGTGCATGGCGAATAACTCCCGGCCTCCATGATGTATTATGGAATCCGAGATTTATGATGGCGGCAAGCCAATTGCTTGGTAACAAGCCTGTACGTTTTTGGCACGATCAATTATTTTGTAAGCCGCCTAAAAAAGGTGGAGTCGTGGCCTGGCACCAGGACTATTCTTACTGGACAAGAACTAAACCTTTAGCGCATATAACCTGTTGGTGTGGTCTTGATGATTCTACAAAAGAGAATGGATGCCTGCAGTATGTACCGGGAAGCCATCGCTGGGGTTTGCTTGATAAACCTGAACTTGCCGGCGATATGCTCGGCATTGAAAACTTTCTTACATCTGAACAATCAAAAGAATTTAAACCAATACCAGTAGAAACAAAAGCCGGTGAAGCGATTTTTCATCACCCGTTAACCCTACATGGTTCCGGCGAAAACAAGAGTGATAAGCCACGGCGGGCTTTCGTTATAAACGCATTTGCCAATGGTGTAATTAGTGATACTGATGATGTCTTACTTACCGGTGTTCCTCCTGTTAAGAAAGGCAATAAAATGGAAGGGCAATTTTTCCCTTTGCTCTTTATTGGAAAAAATTAATAGCCATTTATCACTTTCCATTTCCCTTTAAATATTTATCTAAAAACTGCAGCGCTATACTGGCAGCCTTCATTTGATTTTCCTTTTTAATAAAACCATGCCCTTCATCAGGAAATAAAACATACTCAACCGGTACCCCATTCTTTTTTGCAGCAGCAACTATTTCATCGCTTTCTGCCTGCAACACCCTGGGGTCGTTAGAGCCCTGCAATACCAGCAATGGCGTTTTTATTTTATCGGTATTATAAAGCGGGGAAATGTTGTATAACCTCACACTATCGATTGTTGATGGATCACCCATTTCATCATACAAAGCTTTTCTAAAACTTTCCCACCAAACAGGAATACTTTTTAAGGTACGCATCCAGTTAGCCACACCATATAGATCGACACCCACATTAAATTCCTGTGGATATTGAATGATGCCGGCGAGAGACATAAAGCCCCCATAGCTGCCACCGTAAATACCTATTTTGTTGCTGGCTATGTAAGCTTGATCAGCCAGCCATTTTTTGGCCCAGACACAATCTTTAAGATCTTTATCGCCGTGGTTCCTGTTGTCCATCGCATAAAAAGATTTACCATAGCCGCTGCTGCCACGGTTATTAACTGCGAGTATGGCATAGCCATGATTTACCAGGTACTGGATGGTTTGTGAATAGCCGGCCCTGCTTTGTCCACCCGGCCCGCCATGTACCCAAACCAATGCCGGGACTTTATTATTTGCTGCAGCATCTATAGGTTTGTAAAATATAGCCGGTATGTCCAATCCATCAAACGATTTAAATCTTACTACTTCGGCATTTACAAGATCAGCCGGGTTTATTTCAGGATTCAAAGCATTGGTAAGACGTTCAACTTTTTTTGTTGAAAAGTTATATCGCCATAAATTAACGGGAGATTTATCCCCGGTAACGTAGACCAGTATGTTCTCTTCATTGGGAGAAATGTTTACGCCCTGTACACGATCGTCGCCAACCGAAGGAAATGGCAGTTCCTTTCCTGTTTTATGATCAAACAGCAACACCTTATTTCGGCCATCTTCATTTATACCGATTACCCGATACTTACCATTCCTGCTAAGCGATAGATACATAACATCCCATGCTGCAGAAAATAACTTTTCTGTTTTGCCGGTGGCCACATCATATTTTACTACGTAAGAAAATTCATTGCCTTCGTTTGTTGTGTAATAGAAAGCTTTATTATCAACATCAAATGCTTCAGGAGCATAAGTGGCAATACCGGTATCAGCGGAAATTTTTTTGATATTGTTATTTCGCTTATCAAATAGGTATAGCTCATTTTTATCAGTGGTATTTGCCTTTACCATGAGCAGATAATTTTCATCAGGCGAAATAATGTTTACATCATAGCCGCTGTCATTTTTGTATAATAAATTTGATTTCCATTCGCCGGCAGTCATTTTATACACATCAAAAAATTTGGGATCACGAACATTGCTTTGATAATAAAAGGCTGATTTATCACGGTTCCATCTCAGAAAGCTTGCTTGTTCTTTATTGCCAGGCGTAAGATCTTTAGCCGTATCTCCGGAAGTCTTTAAATATAAGTGACTGTTTTCATTGCCGCCTTTATCTGCACTATAAATAAAGTTATCAGCGCCTGGTGCGTAGTCTACAGCAAATAATGATTCTTTGACAGATGAGGTAAGTGCCTTTTTTTTCTTTGTTGCCAGATCTAATTCGTACACATTAAAAATGCCTGTGCTATTATCATGAATTAAGATTTTATTTTCTGCTTTGTTGAAGTTTCCTCCGCCGAAATTTATTGTTTTATAAAATTGTTCAATGGTGTATTGCTTAATGATTGTTGGTTGAGCGTTTTGCGCCTGCAGGCTAAAAGCAGGTAATGTAATAATAAGCAGTAGTAAAAATCTCATACAATTAAGTTTATATCAAGATATATAAATATTGTCTCCTTGAGAATAAAAACTATTTGCTAATACATTATAAATATGTTGAAGAGACAAACTTAAAATAGTAGGGAGCGTTTGCACTAAAGAGTGTTTATAATGTATCTTTTATTTAAGAAAACTATGCTACTAAAATCAAGACCTGCTACCATTGACGACTACATTGCAGCAGCGCCACTAGAAGATCAACAAAAATTAATACGACTGCATGATTTTATATGCAAAGCGGCTCCGGGTGCCAATGAAGGATTAAAGTGGAACATGCCTGCATATTCCTATAAAAGGATCCTGGTAACTTTTGCCTTATACGAAAATCACATTGGCTTTTATCCCACGCCCTCCGCAATAATATGCTTCTCTCAAAAACTTACAAAATATAGAACGGGCGCAAGCTCAGTACAATTCCCGCTGGACAAGCCATTACCTTTAACGCTCATCCGCAAAATTGTAAAGTTTCGGGTGTGGGAATGTGCAGAGAATGATGTGAAATGGAAATAACAGGGACAAGTTTTCATTTTTAAATTCCCGGGTGTAGTAACATTTACTCACTCTTACTTATTTTTTAAAAGTCCTAAGCTGTTCTATAGTCTATAGCAAGTGAGGTATTGTTTTTGATTTTCTGGATTTAAAAAAACTATGGATAGTATCAACCAACAACAGGAGGAAGAAAATTTTAAAACATTACAGGGCGATGAAGCAATTGAAAAAATAAAAGAGCTTGCCGGCAAGGCGTCATGTTTTTTTTGCACGAACATCACTAACAAAAAACCTTTCCCCACAAGACCAATGGCTGTACAAAAAATTGATGACGATGGTACACTTTGGTTTTTAAGTGCTACCGACAGCCATAAGAACAAAGAGATTGAAGCTGATCCTTATGTGCAATTACTTTTCCAGGGATCAAGCTATTCAGATTTTTTAAACCTTTATGGCAAAGCGACAATCAGTGAGGATAAAGAAAAGATAAAAGAGTTATGGGAGCCAATTCTTAAAACATGGTTCACCGGGGGTGTAGATGATCCAAGAATTTCTGTGATAAAAATTGATCCGGAAGAAGGTTATTACTGGGATACTAAACACAACATGGCCATTGGACTGATAAAACGTGTTACCGGTGCTATACTTGGTAAAACAATGGATGACTCTATTGAGGGTGATCTTAAAGTTTTATAAGTCGGTTTTTAATTTGCTTTCGCAGTTAATCAATTGCCTTTCACCTTTTGTAGCTTTGCAGCCATAACAATTTATGGCTAAAACAATTACTACAATATTTACAGATCTTGGTGGCGTATTGTTAACCAATGGCTGGAGCCGCACCAGCAGGGCAGAAGCGATACAGTTATTTGACCTTGATGCTGAAGACACTCAGGAACGTCACCACCTTACATTTGATACTTATGAAGTTGGCAAGATCACTTTAGATGAGTATTTAAACAGGGTTGTATTTTTTAAGGACCGCCCATTTAGTAAAGATGATTTTCGACAATTCATGTTTAACAAATCGAAGCCTTTTGATGACATGATAGCCTTGGTGAAGCAGCTTAAAGCGCAACATAAATTGAGGATTGCTGTTGTAAGTAATGAGGGTCGTGAGCTGGCAGAATACCGCATAAGGCAATTTAATCTGCATGATTTTGTAGACTTCTTTATCGTATCCAGCTTTGTCCATTTTAGAAAGCCGGATGTTGATATTTTTCGTGTTGCGCTTGATACCGCACAGGTTGATGCCGCTGAAGTTTTATATCTTGAAGACAGGCCAATGTTTGTACAGGTTGCGGAAACGCTGGGTATCAAAGGGCTTCATCATGTAGATTATTCGTCTACCGTGGAAGCCTTGAGCAAACCCGGATTTTTTATTTGAATCGAATCAAAACATAATAGCTTTTATATAATAAAAGTGATTTCAACAAAAAATGGAGAAGATTAATTAAAAGGAAGTAGCCATAGAATTATATTTCATCCTCCCTTTCTACAGTTATTGCGCATTCGCCTAACACTGCAGCAAGGGCACCAACGGCCGCAAGTACAGGTGCTAATAAGGTACCTACTACGCCGAGCGCCAGCGGAAAACTCATCAACTCTTTCCCTGATTTGTCATGAACAATAATTTTCCTGATGTTTCCTTCAGCAATAAGTTCTTTCACTTTATTCAAAAGTTCCTCGCCTTTTACTTTAAAATATTCAGTATTTATAGCCATAATATTTGTTATATAAAAAAGCCTAAAAACCAAAATGTCTCAAGGCTAAAGAATTATTTTAAAATTTTTAATCGGAGAGAGGTTGTCGAACCGACCCTCTAATCTCATGAAATCAATATGTAATAAAACATAAAATGTGCTGTCTCCCTAATTTTAACCTTACAAAATTGAATTAAACAACATCAACTGAGATTAAAATTAAGAAGTTTAACTCATTAAAATTAATTTGGTTTCATAGTTTAAATGATCTGGAAGTTACTATACATAAGATAGCGATTACTGCTGGAATTACAAACTAAATATTATATAGTCGTAGAGTTTTGCATACGGGCTTATGCTGTCTAAAGAAATCCTGATTGTTCAGAACAAACACAAATTCACTGAGCAATCTAAAACCGGTTACTTCTTTTTATTCAGTGACATAAGCACTTCCTTAATATCACTGGGTTGAATGATTACTTCATTAGTTTTCGGCAATTTGTTGTTTCGTAAATGTCAAACCATTGTGAAACTGTTAAGTACTCTTAAGCTGATTTTTCGAATTCGTAGAATTACCGGAAGTATAATGATGAAGACCCGGGGCTGCTTAAAAGGCAATAGAATTAATCCTATCTTTTGAAAAATTTATGAATGCCGGTAAACAAAAGTGCCCTGCTGAGATATAGAATCATTGATGCCTCTTTAACAAATACACGACATCGTTATCCTACAACGGCTTATATCATAAAAAAGATAGAGGAGCAA
>JBDSRT010000213.1:0-5796 GCA_039929165.1 Ginsengibacter sp. | reverse complement strand
ACAAATATCCTATCAGCCTGTTTCCGTCCGTGTTCTTAAGCCAGAAAGTATCTGATAAAGACGAGTTACAACTTAGCTACAGCAGGCGTATAAACAGGCCCAACTTCTTCCAGTTGATTCCTTTTACTGACTCCTCAGATCGTTTAAATATCACGCAAGGTAATCCTGGTCTGGTGCCGGAATTTACGCAGTCATTTGAGTTGAACTATCTTAAAACGATGAAGAAGAATAATACAATCATGGGATCTCTGTATTATAAGCGAACTACCGACCTCATAACAAGATATCTTACAAAAGATCCGAACAGTTCAGTGTTGATTAACACTTATATTAACGCTAACTCCAGCTATTCTACAGGTGCAGAATTAACGTCACAAACTTACTTAGCTAAATGGGTGGATTTTTCAACGAATGTCAATGTCTACAATTCTAAAGTAAATACGGATAATATTAGCGGCACCTCGCAAAATGCATTATGGAGCTGGTTTGGTAAGTTCAACAGTAATTTTAAACTGCCTGCTAAATTCTCGACTCAGTTATCAGCAACTTATCAATCTAAAACTAACCTGCCTGTAAACAAAGGTGGTGGCGGCTTTGGAGGACCAGGCGGTTTTGGCCAGGCGCAGAGTGCTTCGCAGGGTTATATCAAATCATTCTACGGTGTTGATATTGCCATAAAAAAGACTTTCCTGAAAAACGACGTTGCTGCCTTAACGCTTAATGTCAGCGATATTTTTAGAACACGCAGAACAACTCAATATTCTGAAAGTGAATATTTCGTTCAGACTTATGACCGTATCCGTGACCCACAAATGATAAGACTTAATCTCTCTTATAGATTTGGCAAAGTAGATATGTCCGTAGCTAAAAGAAAAACAAACGCTAACATGTCAGGCGCAACAGAAGGTATGCAGCAATAGGCTATTTTATTGTAAAGATTTCGGAAGAGTTACAGGCGGTTTAATAAAAATAATCTCTTGCAACTCTTCTTTTATTTTCTCTATCTCCATAAAAACATTTTTTAAAGTAAACACAAACACAACCATGCTAAAAAGACGACATTTTTTACAACAAACCGGAGCGTTGGCTTTAGGTTCACTATTTATTTCAAACAAGGCTGCAGCTTTAGGTACACCATCTGCGATGAAACCGTTGGGCGTACAGCTCTTCACATTTTTTAATGTGATGGATGACGATGTAAAAGGAACGCTGCAGAAGATTGCTGCTGTTGGTTATAAAGAAATTGAGTCTGCCTTTAGCAAAAAAGGTGGCTATTATGGTATGAAGCCAAAAGAGTTTTCTGCAATGCTTACAAATCTTGGCTTAACATGGCAGAGTCATCATGTTTTAGGTGCGCCATTTAAAATGCCTGCAGGTGCTAAAATGCCCGCCGGGACTGATGGAAAACCAATGGTTATACCGCCGATGAAAAATTTGCAGGATAATATGCAGGAGCTTGTTGATAGTGTAGCAGAAGGCGGCGTGCCTTACCTGGTTTGTGCTAACATACCAATCAATACACTTGCAGATATTAAAAGTGCCGTTAGCGTTTTAAATAAAACAGGCGAGGCCTGCAACAAAGCCGGTATTACTTTCGCCTATCATAATCATGATGCTGAGTTTCATACGGTGGAAGGTGTTGTGCCTTATGATATGTTTTTAAAAGAGCTTGCCGCAGACAAGGTTAAGATGGAACTTGATCTTGCCTGGGTAACAAAAGCCGGTAAAGATCCTGTTGAGTTGTTCAAGCAAAATCCCGGACGTTTCCCACTGTGGCATGTAAAAGATCTGGATGCGTCAGGTGAAAATATTTTACCGGTGGGCAGCGGTACTATCGATTATAAAAGAATTTTTGACAACGCAGCTGTTGCGGGTATGAAGCATTGTTTTATTGAACATGATATGCCGAAAGATCCAATGGAAAGCATTAAATCAAGCTATGCTTATTTAAGCAAGATGTTAGCTTAATAATAAATTTAATATTAATCAGCATTTTGAAGATAGTGCTGATTTTTTCTTTAGCCCTAATACAAGGTTAATGAGATCACCTTTCAGGCAATAACGTCGAAAGAAAAAAGTATAGTGGTAATACATAGCAAAACAAGGCATCAACTAAGATTGTTATGACGTTAAACATTTATGAAGATTATCAAACCCTCTCGCAGGCTACAGCCGATGCTATTGTAAAGGTTATAAAAACAAATCCTGAAGCTGTTATCTGTCTACCTTCCGGAGATACACCGAGACTTACCTGCGAATTATTTGTAAAGCAAGTCATTGAAGAAAGAAGCGATTTAAGTCATATCACTTTTATAGGGCTTGATGAATGGGTAGGAATACCGCCGGACAACGAAGGTAGCTGTCACTATTTTTTTCAGCATGAGCTCTTTCAATATTTGTCCTTATCAAAACAACAGGTCTATTTATTTAATGGCCTGTCAAACGATCTTGAAACTGAATGTGCTAAAATGAATACAGTGGTTTCGGAAAAAGGCAGAATTGATTTGATGGTTGTGGGTATTGGCATGAATGGGCATATTGGCTTTAACGAACCTGGTGTTTCCTTTGGCACTTATAGTCATGTCACTGATCTTGATGCAACCACTACAATAGTTGGTCAAAAATACTTTAAATCTGAAATGCCATTGCAAAAAGGTATTACACTTGGGCTGAAACATTTAAGTGAGGCAAAAGAAGTACTGTTGATAGCAAATGGCGCTAAGAAAGCTGGCATTATAAAAAAGACTGTTGAGGGTGAAGTGACAAACTGTATTCCGGCAAGTATCATGCAAACACATGCTAACGGTTTTATAATGATAGATAAGGAAGCCGCCAGCCTGCTTGATAAGGTATCCTCTTAAAAGTTTGTAGTGCTTCTAAATTGGGTTTTGGCTGATACCCTGTTGGATAATCCTGCACGTTTAAACCCAGTATAATATTCCGTTTGCCTTTTTGAATGCCATTTTCATTTTCAATAGTAAGTATGCCATTGCCACCGACTGGCTTGCTATTTACTTTTTCTTTGTTACGCAAAGGGTCATCAGCGAATTCAAATTCATCAATCCAATATTCATTTTTACCCGGCTCCTTTATGGTGATGTGAATGTGTTGCGGATTAGTGCTGTTTGGATATGATGCTGGCCGAAGTGTACGAAAACAATATTCGCCTTTAGCATTTGTTTTTAGCCATCCCCTGATATAGCCATGTCTTTTGCCCCAGCCTTTTTCATCACCTTTTTTGGCATATATCCCTTTTTGATCCGTGTGATACACATACACCACCACATTTCCGGCTGGTGTTTTGCCATCTACTTTATACACAACTCCACTCACTTCCAGTTTTGGCCCTGCATCATTATAATCTGGTAAAGTAATATCAGACTTGAGTTTATTAAATGGAATTGGGCTTTCATAAACGGCTTCACATCCTTCGCAGGCGCCGCCTACTTTTTGCTCAAATTTTTGTGATTCATTTTGTATTGGTTGGGCACATCCTGTCAACAATACATTGAGTAATGCGGCTATTATGATTACTGGGTTCATTATCTACATTTCTTAGACAATAAGATTAACTCTCATTCGCAGGTTTTTTAAACTAATTACATAAGGTGTTTAATATACTTGACGATCGTTTGCTTCTTGCTTTTCGTAAAGTAAACCAGGCTTTTTATGTAAGGGTTTAATAAGCTTCAATTTTGTAGATTTAGTTTGCAAAATGACTTTTAAACAAACGATAGAACGTTACAAACTTCACCATGTATTGGTATGGACAATTGTGTTTGGCATATGGTACTTTCTCCGGTACGAGGATTATTCTACACAGGGCAAGGCACTTACTGTTACGCTTATAAAAACAATTGACCTTGCCATAATGATCTATGTGTCCAATTATATTTTGGTGCCGCGGTTGTTGTTTAAAAAAAGATATGTCGCTTTTGGTTTATTATTTATATCAACAATCTTAATAAGCAGCATAGCCAAAATGTATATCATCGGCTCACTATTAAATAATCCTGCTTTGCTCAATATATCAGGTAACATCAAAGGCCGGTTATACGACAATGTCATTCCGCATTTTTTTCTAGTTACAGCTGGAGTGGCTATTAAATTGATGATTGATTATTTGCGCCTGCAAACTAAACTTACAGAAGTAGCTAAAGAAAAAGCTGAGGCGGAATTAGATTTTTTGAAGTCGCAGATCAATCCGCATTTTTTATTTAACTCATTAAATGCTGTTTATTTTTTAATTGATAAAAATAACACCACTGCAAGAGATGCTTTACATAAATTTTCAGATATGCTGCGCTACCAGTTGTACGAATGTAATGGGGATAAAATTCCGATTGAAAAAGAATTACATTTTTTAAATGATTATGTGGACATGCAAAAATTACGATTGAATTCAAACACTTCCGTAAAATTTGATTATAGCAATGACCTTAAAAACTTCTCCATTGAACCCTTACTTCTCATGTCATTTGTTGAAAACTCTTTTAAACATTTATCGCATTATAGCAATGGAAAACAAAACGAGGTAGCCATTGATATCACCAGGAAAGATGGGCAAATGCAGTTCTCTGTTTATAATACAATAGATGACGTAAAAACAACTGAGAACAAACATGAAGGCATTGGGCTGAATAATGTAAAGAAGCGGTTGCAATTACTATATCCTGGTGAGCATGAGCTAAATATTACACAAAAGGATGACGGTTTTAATGTCGCTTTAAAACTATCTATTAATTGAAATATGCTTATAAAATGTATTATAATAGATGATGAACCCCTTGCCAGGAAAGGCTTGCGGGAATACATACAGGATGTTGACTTTCTTAGTTTTTGTGGTGAGTTCCATACTCCTTTAAGTGCATCATCTGTTTTAGCAGACGAAAATATTCAATTAATTTTTCTTGATATTCAAATGCCAAAACTGACAGGCATACAGTTTTTAAAAACATTGACAAAGGCACCACCGGTTATTTTTACTACGGCTTTTCCTCAACATGCCCTGGAAGGTTTTGAATTAAATGCATTGGATTACCTGATAAAGCCAATTTCATTTGACCGCTTTTTAAAAGCAGCCAATAAAGCCAGGGAATATTATGAATTGCGTCAGCAGAATATGGCTGTCAACCAAAAACCGGCTGATCATTTTTTTATAAAATCAGATAATAAATTGGTTAAAGTTTTATTTGATGACATTCTTTTTGTGGAGGCTTTACAGAATTACGTTTTGATACATACTACGTCAAAGAAGTATATAACTTATCTCACTTTTCATGCTGTTCAGGATTATCTACCTGCTGATCTTTTTTTAAAAACTCACAAATCATACATTATTGCTATCTCAAAAATTGACAGTGTAGAAGGCAATGATCTCAGGGTCGGGAATAACCAAATTCCTATAAGTCGTAATTTAAAAGATGAGGTTATGGCAAAGCTTTTAGGTGATCGTTTTTTAAAACGGTAAGCTGTTAGTTTCAATGTTGATAAATCAAAGATTGTGAAATGTCCGGCCATACTCAGCTTGAAACGTTTTTTGAATTTTGTTAGAACTAGCACAATGGCTATCCACACCGTATAACATAAGATATCTGTCCAATAAAAAGAATGTCATAGAAGAACACCTGTAATACCCCCCTGTATTCAAATGCATCATCCTGCTAAAATGAAAATATTGTAATTCAATTAAACAGGCAAAACATTAAACTGTCAACGCAACTCCGAAAGAATATCCTTTAATAAACGTTTTTAAAAACATATCATTAGTATTACCACCAGCACACCTCCAAGATA
>JBDSRT010000212.1:0-12566 GCA_039929165.1 Ginsengibacter sp. | reverse complement strand
GCAGGCTTATGCCAAATATGAAGAGGACTTTGATGAACGGCTTGATCCACATGGCAAAAAATATTACTGGCTTACGGGTGAGTTCATCAACTTTGATAAGGATGAGGATACTGATGTGAACGCTCTTGCACAAAATTATGTAAGCGTTGTGCCGGTACAGTTTGACCTTACAAATTATGAGCTTAAGAAGACACTTGAGAAAACCTGGAACATAAACGATGTTTAAGAAAGACAATTTTATTTATGGTCTTGCCCTGGGGTTAATAGCGCCCATGTTGGGCTTCCTGCTTTATAAATTTGTAAAGTTCAGTTCGTTTTCACTTTCAGAAATGTTCCAATGGATGAAGATGAATCCAAATCTTATTACCGTTGCAATAAGTGTTTCTTTGATGGCGAATGCAGTACTCTTTACCGTTTTTGTAAATGGTCATCGTGATAAAACAGCCAAAGGTATTTTTATAATGACATTAATTTATGCCGCAATAGCCATGGGTTTTAAATTCCTTTAATAAGGATTTATTTTTTACATGTCTTTAAAATATTACATCATAGCAGGTGAAGCATCGGGAGATCTTCATGGCAGTAATCTTATTAAAGAATTAAAACATATTTCTACGGACACAATCATTCGTTGCTGGGGCGGCGATAAAATGCAGACTGCCGGTGGCGAGCTGGTAAAACATTATCGTGATCTCGCTTTTATGGGCTTTTCTGAAGTATTGAAAAATCTGCCAACCATTTTTAGAAATTTATCTTTTTGTAAAAATGATATAACGGCTTTCAATCCGGATGCCATCATCTTGATAGATTACCCGGGTTTTAATTTGCGCATTGCAGAATGGGCAAAAGCGCAAGGTTATAAGATCATCTATTACATTTCTCCGCAGGTTTGGGCCTGGAAAGAAAACCGGGTTAAGTTGATAAAAAGATGCGTCGATAAAATGCTGGTGATCTTACCCTTTGAAAAAGACTTCTATAAAAAATGGCAGTTCAATGTCGAATATGTTGGTCATCCGTTAGTTCAAGTGATACAGGAATTTAATGCTTCAATTCACAACGAGGTAGTAACTATACAAAGTTTAGGAGGAGGCAAAAAGATCATCGGCATTTTGCCGGGCAGCCGTAAACAGGAATTAAAGATCAAGTTACCCATCATGCTGCAGGTTGCCGAAAAGTTTCCCTCTTACCAATTTATAGTGGGTAAAGCGCCGGGTATTGAAGATGATTTTTATAATCCCTTTCTGGAAAAATATCAAAACGTTAGCAGTGTACGGAATGCCACTTATGAACTACTTCAACAATGTACAGCGGCTATGGTAACCTCTGGAACTGCAACGCTTGAAACAGCTTTGTTCAAAGTACCACAGGTTGTATGCTATAAAGGCAACAGCTTATCGTATGAAATTGCAAAGCGCATCATCAAAATAAAATATATAAGCCTTGTAAATCTTATTATGGACAAATTGGTGATTACCGAACTGATTCAGAATGACCTTACCGTAGCAAATCTCATTAAAGAAGTAACACTTCTATTAGATGAGAACGGGAAACGGAACCAGGTTTTACAGGATTATGATCAATTAGAAAACCTTTTGGTAAAAGGTGGAGATGCGTCTAAAAATGCCGCTATATCCATCAGCCAATTTATGTTAGCTAATGACGCAAAAGTTTGATAATAATAATGATGATCGCTAAAAGGAAAAGTAAGATAGACAACCTGTTGATACCATGCATGTAACCTACCCATTTAGTATGTGGCCTGTTAGGATCTTTCTTTTTTAAATATAAATATTCAGCTATCTGGCTCCAAACCCCCATGCAATTATGTTTTTATTCTTACTTTTTTATTCTTAATTCATGATTAACACAAAAACGCAAACTAAGGTTGAGCATAACACGTAATTTGCTTCAATAAAATTACAACACACTTTTAAATTGATTAAAATAAAATAAATGAAAGTTTTACTTACAATAGTTGCAACGGCTTTAATTACCTTTTCAGGATGCGCGCAAAAAACACAGACAACTGAAAAATTTGCCGTTGCCAAAACAGATGCTGAATGGAAAAAACAACTAACATCGGAACAATTTGAAATAGCCCGCAATCAAGGTACCGAAAGAGCCTACACTGGGAAGTATTGGGACAATCATGATAAAGGCACTTACAAATGTGTAGCTTGTGGCCAACCGGTTTTTTCTTCTGAAACCAAATTTGAAAGCGGCACGGGCTGGCCAAGTTTTTGGCAACCTCTTATAAAAGGAAATGTAGGCGAAACCAAAGACAATAGTTTTGGAATGGAGCGTGTGGAAGTACATTGCAGCCGGTGCGGTTCACACTTAGGTCACATTTTTGAAGATGGCCCAAAACCCACTGGTTTGAGGTATTGTATCAATTCTGCTTCGTTAAGTTTTGCTAAAGCAAAATAGTTAAACAGAACTGCGTTGCCGGTTTACCTCCTTTCGTATAACAACATTATATTCAGTATAACTTTGAAAGGAATTACAAATGCCAAAAATCATTAAAAAGCACCCGCTGGCCATACGCTGGTTTCACTGGATCAATTTTCCAATCCTGGCCGTGATGATCTGGAGCGGCGTGTTGATCTACTGGGCCAATGACGTTTATAGAGTTGGGTTTGGTAATAAAACTATTCTTCGCTTTTTTCCTGACTCATTTTATAAAGCGCTTAATATTCCTTTCAAGCTTGCGGAAGGCATGAGCCTGCATTTTATATTCATGTGGATCTTTGCCTTTAATGGTGTGTTGTATTTTTTATACCTTTTATTTTCTAAAGAATACAAACTTATATTTCCCAATAAAAAATCTTTAAAAGAAGCGTGGCTGGTCGTGTTGCATGATCTTCATATCAGGAAAGGGCTTCCGCCGCAGACAAAATACAATGCTGCACAGCGCCTCGCATACACAGGTGTCATTTTTATGGGCCTTGGGTCGCTATTAACCGGTCTTGCTATTTATAAGCCTGTTCAATTTCATCTCCTATGTAAGTTGCTCGGCGGTTACGAGTGGGCAAGAGCAGAACATTTTATACTCACCATCCTTTTTACAATGTTCTTTGTGGTTCACATTATCCAGGTAATTCTTGCAGGATGGCAAAACTTCAGCAGCATGGTTACCGGCTTTGAAGTTTTAAAAAGAAAAGGCCCTAAAACACGTCCACCTTCAGGATACGCCAACACATTAAAAACATCAAAAGATGTATAACGAACAGGAAATACCAAAACAGCTTGTTGTACGAAGGACGATCATTTCTTTCGTGGTTTTTATTGCCTTAATAATTACAGCCGTAGCGGTTTGGAAAGCTTTATTAGGTCAGCCAAAAGCAGAAGGCGCTTTAAAGCCTTTACGTGCCGGTCTTAATTATAACGAAGATGTTTTCAATACCTTTCTCAGTAATAATAACCTGGCAAAAACTTTTCCGGTTTCAGCTGCTGCAACAAATGTAAGAGTTAACGGCAATGTTGGTATGGGCAACAGCTTTGATGCATCTACATGGAAGCTTAAAGTTGTAAAGAATCCCGGCGACACATTGTTTTTAACAATGGACGATATAAAAGCTTTACCTAAAACTGACCTGGTTTTTGATTTTAAATGTATTGAAGGCTGGAGCCAGGTATCTCATTGGGGCGGCGTAATGTTTTCTGAATTTGTTAAGAAATATGGCCTGAGTGAACAGGCTGCTTTAAAATATGTAGGCCTGGTAACACCGGATAAACAATATTATGTAGGTATTGATATGCCGAGCATGCTGCATCCACAAACATTACTTTGTTATGAAATGAATGGCAAGCCTTTGCCAATGAACCAGGGTTTCCCATTAAGATTAATTATACCGGTTAAGTACGGCATCAAACATCTTAAGCGCATTAGTGTAATGTCATTTAGTGATGAACGGCCAGCCGATTATTGGTATGAAAGAGGCTATGATTATTTTTCAGGATTATGAGTAACGTTTTTTTCCATTCCCTTTTCAAATAGACCCCACAAGGGCTTAGGCCTTTTAGCATATTGCAACCCAAAACCAATTATGCTTTTTTGTTTTATATATTCAACAGCTTCAGGAATAGAGTCTGTCACAAAAAAAAGTTTCAGATCAAGTTGCGATACGGTGCCTTCATGCAACATTCTTTCATTATGCGCCAGCACGTATTTATAAAATTTTTTATCAAAAATAATTATAGGAAATCTGTTTATCTTTTTGGTTTGCACCAGGGTTAAGGCTTCATAAAATTCATCAAGTGTTCCAAAGCCGCCAGGCATAACTACAAAGGCGTATGAATACTTTATCAGCAATGTCTTACGGATAAAAAAGTATTTGATTTCTACCCATTTATCAAGATAAGGATTGATCCTTTGTTCAAAAGGCAGCACTATGTTACAACCTACACTTTTGCCGCCAGCATCTTTAGCGCCGCGATTTGCAGCTTCCATAATGCCGGGACCGCCTCCAGTCATGATGGTAAAACCCAACCTGGCAATTTCTCCAGACAATACCTGCGTTTGTTTATAATAAGGATGCTCTTCCGTAAAACGGGCAGAACCAAAAATGGTAACACATGGGCCAACAAAATGCAACGCTCTGAAGCCTTTAATAAATTCAAACAAAACACTTATTGTGTATTTGAATTCTGCCCATCGGCTTTGCGGCCCTTCTAAAAACCTGATCTCCTGTTTAGTCTCCATAGAACGAAAAAATTACTTGCATAATTTAGCAAACGCAAGGTAGCAAAATGATTTCTGCACGTGAATGTTTAAAGCTAAAGGCCTTGTCATTCTTTGCAAAAATCATAACCGAAAATTTAAAATAAAAGTCTCAGAGCTGGCAGGTGTTCAAAACAATGTGTTGACCACGAATTGTAATACCTGAGTTTCTTTACTGATGCCGTAAGTTATAGAAGCTGAGATTTTGTTAAACGGCGCAATCATTAATCCGCCTCCATAGGAAGTATGTAATGTATTAGAGCTTTCGCCAGGTAGCCACACTCTGCCATCATCAAAAAAAGCGAGTAATCCTGCCTTGGCATTTAACAAGCTAGATCTTATGTTTGTGATAAACCGTAACTCATTTTGGTTGTAGAAAGATGATTTACCCCAAAATCTTTCGGCTCTGTAACCCCGTAAAAATACAGGCCCTCCGATGATTGCATGTTGATTGAATTGTGCATTATTAACAATGGAAGAATTTCCAATGATCATTTCACCCCCGGCTCTGATCGCTACAGAAAATTTGCCGGCGAGTGGCAAATAACCTTGTGCTCTTGCTGTGACATTTTGAAAAATGTCGCTTTGTGTGAAGTTACGATAGCCACCGGTACTGGCTAAGAATGTAACACCTCTTGTTGGTACAATAGAATCGTTCAATGTAAGATAGCTGTACATTAATTGTAGTGCTGCGTAATAGTTTGGCGTGAACTCTTTTTCATCCCGCAAAACCTTTGCAATAAATCTTGATGTATCATTTATAATTTTTAATCCCTGGAACATTCCTGAAATGCTATAGGAACTTTTACCAATGTGCTTGCTTAAGCCCGCTTTCACACTGCCATCTACGCTTCTCATCCTATGATAAATACGATTAGCTGAAGCCAGTACCGTCTCATTACCTGTACCAAAAAAGTTTGTCCATTTTAAGGCGTTATAGCCACCAGTCAAATTGAGATCCCATTTATTAAAAACATTTGGGTAAAGAATAGATACTGACGCATTGATAGCTCTTGTAGTGCCATAATAATTAAGGCCAATCGTCGTCATGCTCGCATAAGGAAATCTCCTCCATTTATGTTTAAGAAAGGTATAATTCACGCCGACGTACCAACGATCCCTGTTATTAAATAAAATATAAGGATGTAGATGATTTATATCATAGTCATAACCCTCATAATTAAAATCATGTACAATACTGTCGTTTGATAAGTGCTTTACAGCAGAGCTTGTGGTAATGGTATTATTTTCATTATCATAAATATGCAGGCGTTTGTTGGTGTATTCACCTACAGAATCATGAGCAGGCCCGCCTATAATACGAACAATCATACTATGCGATTTACCTAATACGGTATAAATGTCTTCGCCATCAATGCCATAAAGCCTTATCTCTTTGGTTTCCTTTGGCCTGAATGTCCTCGTATAAAAGGGTGTGTCTTTTTTATTAAGCTGCTCATCAATTCTGAAAACTTCAACCGTGGTTTCGCCTGTAGTTAACCGGTTAACTATAAACTGTTCCTGCTTCTTAGTGCCTGCTATCTGAACTTCTTTAGCGACAAAGAGGTAATATTTTTTGGCAAAATCTGTAAGCTGATTACGACGGGACTTTAATTTTTCAATGAGCTCAAGCCCTGAAATATCAAATATCTCAGAGGGCATGCCACGGACGGATTGTGTGATCACCTCATCAGTTAGAGATTGCTGAAGTTCCTTTGCCGCCTTTATCCAATCGTACATACTCATCCTGTTGGTAAAAAAGCGATCCATATTTCTTTGCTCTATATTAAGCATATTTACATGCTCTACTTTTTTAGAAAAGTCCTGCATAAAGTCAAGATCTGCCGCTCTCATGATACCGGTTATCAGTACACCGTCTTTTGTATAAAAGGCCTGGTCTCTATCACGTGGCACAGGCGTGTAGACTTCTTTACCAGCAGAATCTTTAACGCCCCATCTCCAGTTGTCTTCATGCCTGTCCCAATCATTTATCAAAATGTCAAACAACCTTACTTTAATAAATGCATGTTGATCTGCGCAATTATCATCGTCTGAAAGAAGCTTTTCAATTATCTTATCTGTACTGCTAAACTTCTTAAAGTTGCCAAGATTGTCAGCGTCGCTCCAATCTCCATCAGGCCTTTGTTCAAGTAGATAAAGGTCATTGCCAAATTTTTTACTGAATGTGTCAAGCGCCTGTTGGGCCGGCACGTATATTAATATTGGTGTCGTATGCGGAATACCAGCATATTGCTGCATGAGCGGCACTGCAAAAGCAGCGTACGGGTAAGACATGGAAACACCATCCTGTATTATATCTTCCACAACAGTGCCTTTCACTTCAGGTATCACAACATCATTCCTTGACTTATTGATTGAGCGCATAGTGAATTCCTGACCTCTGGCATTTGTGAGTCGTAACGATTTGGTTTCATTGCCACCTCCCTGTTGGTACGGTTTTAAACCGCCATATAAAGTATCAAGATTTACAATAGGTACCCGAACTGGTGTGAACCATTCTTTACGGCTATTTTTCCCCCAGAGCCATTGATAGAATTTCGGCTTTTTATACTCAGCGCCTGCAGCAACAGATTTATAGTTAGATGTATCCTGCGCCAGGGCTGTGCCCATGATAAAACAGGTGAATGTTAATAAACATAAATTTCTTAAGTAGATCATCATGTAATGGTATAAGTTAAACGAAGAACGCGAGTGTATTCGATATAATGCATTGAATGCAAGCAAAAAAATAAATTTAGGATATAATTTTAAGCGTACCAGGCTGCTAACACTACCAAACATCAAAACAATTTAAAGAGGTTACAGTAGAAAGAAAGTATATGAATAAACATGTGTTGTAGTCTGCGAACAAAATAAAAAATAATGCGTTATAGATTTTTCAAGAGGCATATGATTTCTATTTCAAGATTTAAACGATATGTGCTAAGATTTATAACCCTGTGAATATAAGATTGCTATCAATTTTAGATTGCTGCTGAGTAAATAAAATATAACGTATTGATTTAGGTACAATACCATTAGAATTTTTGTGAGAGACTACGATAATTATGAGACATCACTTAAAACAAATAGGGCTTTTAGGCGGCGGCCCGGCGGCCTTGTTTATGTACAAACGTTTGATTGGGTCTGGTTTAAATGATTTCGAAATTACCATTATAGAAAAGAGTGATCGTCTGGGTGCAGGTGTACCGTACAGCAAGGCAGGCGCTAAGCCTGAACACATCACTAATGTGTCGGGCAACGAGATTCCTGAGATTGTTACATCTGTAAAAGATTGGATACGAAATTCGCCGCCTGAACTGTTGGAGCAGTTTGATATGCAGCCTGAATTATTCAATGACTTTAAGGTAATGCCGCGGTTACTTTTCGGCAAATACCTCGAAGCACAATTTACTCTATTAAGGAATGAGGCAAGGCGAGCTGGCATTTCGACCAAAATATTGTTTAAAACAATGGTTACTGATATTAGTGACGATGTTGTAGAAGAAAAGGTTACAGTGTATACACAGGGCGGTGAATCATTTAAGTTTGACCAGGTCGTTATCTGCACCGGGCATAACTGGCCAAAAAAATTTGAAGGAAAGGTCAACAACTGGTTTGATTCGCCTTATCCGCCAAATAAGCTTGATAAAAAAATATCATATCCTGTTGCTATAAAAGGCTCATCGCTTACTGCTATTGATGCTGTACGCACACTTTCCAGGTGTAATGGCACATTCTCAAAAAATGAAGACAATGTTTATTCTTATGAATTAAGAAAGGGCAGCGAAAATTTTCGCCTGGTTATGCATTCAATTGGAGGACTATTTCCTGCAATCAGGTTTCATCTGGAAGATACACATCTATCACTTTACAAACCTTTGACTGACGAAGAAGTAAGTAAAAGCAAAGCTCAGCATGAAAGCTTCATTCCATTAGATTATATTTTTGAACGGGTATTTAAACAACCTCTAAAAGAACATAAACCTGAATTTTATAATGAGATAAAAGATTTATCTATAGAAGATTTTGTAACCCGTATGATGAGCCTGCGTGAACGCCTAGATGCCTTTGAATTGTTGAAAAGTGAACTTGCTGAAGCCGATAAATCTATAAAACGTCAGCAATCTATTCTATGGAAAGAAATGTTGGGTTCATTGAGCTATGCAATGAATTACCCGGCTAAATATCTTTCAGCAGAAGATATGATGAGATTGAAGAAAGTATTAATGCCACTCATTTCAATTGTGATCGCTTATGTACCACAATCTTCCTGCAGAGAATTGTTAGCCTTATATAATGCTGGGGTATTAGACCTTATTGCTGTTGATAAAAACAGTAGTGTAGAGCCTGCTGAGGAAGGCGGCGCAATTTATAGTTTTGTTGATGTGGAAGGACAAGAACAAAATGTGCATTATAATATGTTTGTTGATGCTGTGGGACAGCCACCGTTCATGCTTAAAGATTTTCCTTTTGAAGGATTAATAAAAGGCGGTACCGTAAGTGCAGCTTATTTACAATTCAAATCTTCGGAAGAAGGCGCTAAAGAAAAAGCAGGAGCTAATCCACTTATTACTCATGATAGCCAGGGCAATTATTTTATGCAGGTTCCGGGCATAAATATTAACGATGCGTTCCAGGTTTTGGATAAATATGGCGTAAACAATACCCGCGTTTATATTATGGCCGTGCCTTATATTGCCGGCCTTAATCCTGATTATTCAGGTCTTGATTTTTGCGAAGCGGCTTCTGAAAGAATATTAAAAGCCATGCTAAACACTGAGATTGCCCCTGTTGATAAGCTTGTATAACTCAAGTTTCTATACCGCCCATCTGTCTATTTTATCAGGTGTAAAATAGCCGAGATGAAGTTCGTCTTCCGGCATGTCCTCAGCAGCTTTTGTTATATTTAAACTGAATTGCTGCTTTATGGATCTCGGCAAAATATCGCTGATGTGATAAATATCATCTACATCAATACCATACTTGTCATCTATGTGAGAAGGGGCGTCTTTAAATCCTGTATGACGATAGAAAGCTGTCTGCTTAGATTGCATAATTGCTAAGCCTTTATCCGCAGCAGCAACCAGCATCTTATAATGAAATTCTTCAAACTCATCACGTTTATACCCACCAAGATTTATAAAAAATAATTGCGTATCGCTGCCTAAGCCCCGCTCTTCTATAACTTTTATAGCAAAGCCATTCACTAAGTTCACTTCACGCCATGCATCGAGGTGTAAAGTTTGTTTTGCCTCAGGCCAAAAATCAAAAGCTGCAGGAATAACATCCCGAATGTTTTTACCGATACTGAAAAAAACGTCATGCTGTTCTGTGTGTCGCCCGGCTGGCGAACAGCCAATCAATAACATAAATAATTTATACATACTTTTTTACGATCAATTTATTTGCTTCGCCAGATAAAAAACTAGTTTATGATAACGGCAATGACTTTATGGGTTTGTGTTCTAATTTCCTGACAAATCCGGAGATGTGTTTAATTGAACAAGAAGAATTATTCCTTGCCTTTTCCAGATGCAAGCAAGCCCCTGGCATAACCAATAGTTTCAGCGACTGCCGGCAAGGGATCATTTTCCCATTCTTCATATTCGATACTAATTAGATGATTATAATTAATTTTTTTAAGCGAATGTATTACGGCAGGAAGGTTAAGAACGCCCCTTCCGGCCTCAATTGTTGTGCCGTCTGGTGCAGTTGTATTGATATCTTTAAAATGAAGATCATATAAGCGTTCTCTACATTTGATTATGGCCTCAGCCGGGTTTACTTTAGCACGGGCAGTGTGGCCGATATCAATACATAAGCCAATCCGCTTATCATAATTTTTTACAGCATTCATCACATCATAAGGTGACGGAAAGCGTTTGTCCTCCGGCCCATGATTATGTATAGCTAGTTTAATATCGAATTCTTTGACCATGCGGTCAAGCAAAGGCATAGAATCCGGGTGGGGACTGCAAACAATCGTTGGCATGCCACAATCTTTTGCATAATTAAAAGCCTGCCTTACGTTGGTCTCATCATTCTGTAGGGTTATATTGCCACAGCTTAATGGCGTTATACCACCATCCTTCAGCTTTTGCATTGCTTCCTGCCGTTCTGCAGTTGAACTGGTAAGCGCTAAATGAAAATCTTTGATTGATATATAGTGAAGACCAAGACGTTGCAATGCCTTAATGGTTTCCTCCAGGCTCATCTTACGAAAAGTATAAGATGCTATACCAAATTTAAAATTTTGCCAGGCGTCATCAACAACGTTAGAATTATCATCAAAAAGAAATGGGGAAGCAAACGCAGGACTGATGTAGGCTGTGCTCACAGCCGCAAGACTTGACTTAATAATTTGTCGCCGGGAAATTGATTTATTCATTGCGGATGTTTTTAAGATTTATTGTGATAACAAAAGGGGTTAAATCCTTAGAAACAATATTTAAATGCTTAATAGAAAAACTGTTCTGAAACAATTTTGCCATCGCTGGTTTTATACACACATAATTCGCTCATTGTTTTACGAGCCTCTCCTTTCATCTGTAAATCGGAATCCCACGACACAGAAAAGTAGTCCCCTGCAATTACCGGATCAGAAATAACATCGCCATAGAAATTCTCTACCATAGAAACGAATAGTTGAGCTTTCTTTTTAATAGCTTCAATGCCTTTCGTTTCCTTTGGCAACAGTCCTTCCTGTGGTTCAATGCTCAACACATCCGGTGAAAATAATTCGGCTTTAGCTTCTTCAACCTGGCCATTACGACACAGTTGCACCAGGCGTACAGCTATTTCTTTTGTCGACATTTGCTCGGTTTATTTGAAGAGCAAAAGTATAGCCTTTCTTATTTCAATTTGTTGAACTTATTATTCAACATTAAAACCAATAACAACTTGTTAATCCTGCTTTCAAAGCAGCCTTTTTGATTAGTTTAGTTAATCCATTTTAACTATTATTACTACACCTCTTATGAAAATATTACTCCTCCTTTTTTTAACTTTTAGCTTTACGGCAGATGCGCAGGAGTATCTGTCATCGCCAGATCAACAGTTTAGTTACGGTAATACTTCCACCGCCAAAAGAAAACTGTTTCAACGAAACACGGGGATGATCGTTGGTTTGCAAAAAGGTAATTCAACATTAATTGAACTTGGTGGTGAAGCACACTGGCGCAAGATCAGTTTGCTAAAACCACATGTTATAGGTGCTACTGCAAACATGGAATATAATTTTGCAGATCACGTGTTAGGTTACAAGGCCGGGTTGTGGATGAAACGTGGCAGAATTAACTTAACCTACGGCGCTAATGCGGGTTACTTCACCAACTTCAAAAATGGCAGCCGCTTTGGTTTTGGCCCTTCAGTTGGCTTTAGATTTTTTGGGATTCACATGGTGAACGGATACACATTCCTTACAAAAGAAACTACGTCAAGCGATACAAAACCTGAAGGACCATTAGTGCCTGTAAATACTTTATACATGTCCCTGCGTTATTATTTTCCGGTTCAAAATAAGTTTAGCTGGGATAGGCAAACGATGAAAAAAAAGAAGGCAAGAAAGAAACAGCGTGAAAAAAATAAAAGGCAACGTCAAAAACAAAATGTCCATAAGGAACCTAAAAGTGTTTTAGATATTTTTAAATCGTCAAAGAAGGACGCAAAGAAATAACACATAACCATCAAATAAAAAGACGAAGCAACTACGCTCCGTCTTTCTTCTATAATCGCTTTTTATTTGATCTTACGCAATATCATCATCCCTTATAATTCTTGCCTTTCTTAAAACGTTGGGATCTTTTTCATCAGGAATATATACAATATCTTCTTTTTTGTTTAC
>JBDSRT010000211.1:0-10900 GCA_039929165.1 Ginsengibacter sp. | reverse complement strand
AATGTTGCCGTAATTAATGTCGTTTTTATTTTATCCAGTTCTTTTTCAATCGCCTGTTCAGCCTGCTCCATCGTTACGCCTTTAATAAGTTTGCCTTCAATGGTTACTAGGCCGGCGTCTATTGTGCCATGGTGATGACAATCAATACTGCTGAAGAGTTGTTGCTCTTTCACGAGGCTTTGAAATAGCCTTGATGAACCACCGCCGCTTAAAACTTCAGTAATAAGATCAACGGTATAATATCTTTTATCTAATCTCGGATACATATGCCAGCACTTGTATAGAGCATCAAGCGGCACTTTAGCGTGCACCTCAAGTGATTTAGCTTTTTGTTGTTTGGGTTCCTGGGGGATATCACGAACATATGTATTACCTGCGGGAATATCGCCGAACCATTTTTCAGTTAATTGTTTAACCTGTCCAACTGTAATATTTCCGGCAACAGAAAGTATAGCATTGCCTGGCGTATAATGCCGCGAAAAAAATTGCTTAACATCATCTAGAGTTGCGTTCTTAATATGGCTGAGTTTTTTACCAATTGTCATCCATTTATAAGGATGGACTTTATAACATAATTCACGCATTTTATGCCATACATCGCCATATGGTTTATTGATGTAGTGCTCTTTAAACTCTTCACAAACTACTTTTCTTTGTACTGCAAGGCTGTGCTCATCAAAAGCCAGAGAAAGCATACGGTCACTTTCCAGCCAAAAAGCCGTTTCTATATTTTCTGCAGGAAGCTGCACATAGAAATTAGTGAGGTCATTTGTTGTATAAGCATTGTTCTCGCCGCCAGCCATTTGCAGCGGCTCGTCATAAGATGGAATATTAATACTGCCGCCAAACATCAGGTGTTCAAATAAATGCGCAAAGCCTGTACGCTTTTCGTTTTCGTCCCGGGAACCAACATCGTACATCACATTGACTACGGCCATTGGTGTGCTTTTATCTTCATGTACAATAACCCGCAACCCATTATCTAAAACAAATTTTTCAAATTCTATCATGGCTGCAAAATTCCATGTTTTGTAATTATTTGCAAAACATTTAACAGCCTTATATTGAATCGATCATTAATAAATTTTACCGACTTTAAAATTGATGAGTATTGGCTGATTGTTACGCAGAATAAGCACTTTTACTTTATCCTCAGCCGATTGCATAAGGTCTTTATATTGATTAATATCATTTGTAAAATTGTTATTTATTGCCAGGATAATATCGTCTTTTTTAAAGTTAGATTTATCCGCCGGAGAATCTGGCACAACATCATCAATTATAATTCTGCCATCAATAAAATAAATTGACAAACCGGTATAGTTGTACTCAAAAATATCCCGGTAATGCTTATTAGGAATGATATGAATTTCCCTTTTTTTATAATTGATGATCATATTAAAACGGCGAAGCACATCGTTACCAAGCAAACCGCCGATAAAGGGATATGAGGTAGCATTATACTCATCATCCAGAATGTAAGCCGGCACTTTTTTAAATTTATAAGGGCCAAGTTTCAGTTCCTTTATCATGGTTATCATCATCCGCGTTTTACCACCCATGCCTTCTGCCTGTATAGGCAACAATTTTCTTTTTTTCATGAGAACAGCGCTATCCTCTGCAAAGGCTTTGCTCATTAAAAAGCTTAACCCGGCACCAGTGTCTATATAAAAATTCGATAAAATTGGTCTTTCGTCTTTTATGTTCAACGGCTGAATAGGAAGTGTAGTAAATAGAGGTTTTAGTAGATGACCTCCCGCTGGATAACGCATGAAGCCAGGTTCATATACTTCAATCTTTATACTATCAAAATTAATTTTTACAATATAGCGGCTGAAAAAACTATACCCGATAATGCCATCTATTCTTTCACCATACACACTTGACAATACTTCATAGTTGTTAACATAAAAATCAAGATTTTTTACTTCAAGTCCGGGTAGGTGAAGTGAATTATTTTTTGCATAATCTACCTGCTTAGAGCCGGCAATACCATTAATCGTTTTGCCAGAAGGCACATGCGGTATCTGATATTCTTCGCATGTAAGAGAATCAAGAGAAATGCCTCCGCTGCCTGTATCTAAAATAAAATTAAATGTGTCTTTGATGTTATTGAAGCGTGCTTTAAGGATCATCACGCCGCCATTCAACAGTCTGAAAGAAAATTTTGTCAGCAATTTTGCTTTCTTTTCTACTCGTTGGTTCTGAGCAAAAGTTGCGCTACACAAAAGTGTAAGAAAGATATAAATCAGAACCTTTTTCATTAGCAGGTTTTCAATTTACAACATATTGGATGTACTTTTACATTGTTTTACGCAGCCGGTTAAACAACATGCCCGTACAATCATATCTTGATATTTCTTATTAAATGAACTTACCAGACCTCTTTACCAAAGCCTTAAACCTTGATTTTTTAAGCAAGGATGAAGGTTTATTTTTATACAAGACAGCAAGTTTAACGGAATTGATGTATGTGGCTGATGAATTGCGCAGAAAGCAGGTGCCGCATGGCAAAGTAACATGGATCATAGATCGTAATTTGAATACAACTAATGTTTGTATAGCTAATTGTAAGTTCTGTAATTTTTATAGAATCCCAGGTCATAAAGACGCTTACGTTACTGATATTGAAACTTACAAAAGAAAGATTGATGAGACATTTAGATATGGCGGTGATCAGTTATTACTACAAGGCGGCCATCATCCCAACTTAGGTTTGAAATTTTATGTAGATCTGTTTAAACAACTTAAACAACTCTACCCAAATTTAAAACTTCATGCGTTAGGCCCGCCTGAAATTGCACATATCACCAAGCTTGAAAAATCGACACATAAAGAAGTTTTAATGGCCTTGCGTAACGCAGGAATGGATTCACTACCCGGGCCGGGAGCTGAAATATTAACGGATCGTGTACGGAGATTGATAAGCAAAGGCAAATGTGGAACGCAGGAATGGCTTGATATTATGCATGAAGCACATAAGCTCAACATTACAACATCTGCAACTATGATGTTTGGTCATGTAGAAACCATTGACGAAAGGTTTGATCATTTGATAAGATTGCGTGAGGTGCAGGCGAAGAAACCTGAACATGCCAAGGGTTTTGTCGCTTTTATCCCCTGGACCTTTCAGGATGTAGATACTCTGCTGGCAAGAATAAGAGGTGTGCAAAATCTTACGACACCTGAAGAGTACATCAGGATGATTGCAATGAGCAGAATAATGTTACCTAACATAAAGAATATACAGGCAAGCTGGTTAACCGTTGGTAAAGAAGTTGCTCAACTTTGCCTGCATGCAGGTGCTAATGACTTTGGCAGCATCATGATTGAAGAAAATGTAGTTAGTGCAGCCGGAGCGCCACATCGTTTTACAAGTAAAGGTATTCAGCAAGCAATAACGCAAGCGGGCTTTGAGCCGCAATTACGCAACCAGCAATATGAATTCAGAAAAATGCCGGAAATGATAGAAGAACAGGTGATTAATTATTGATAATAGCTTTGCTAATTTTTGATTGCTCAAATAACAATAATCCCATTATCCAGGCGTTCTTTAAAAAATCCAATTATGAAAGCCTATCAAAGTCTTGCAGAGTTCTTCAATAAGTCGTTAGAATCTCTCCTAAAAAAATTAATACAACACCCGGTTTATCATCCAATAAGCGTGCAACGCAGAACTTTACGCCAGGGTAAATCGCATTGGAACTTTTAACCAAACATTACGGTATTTACTAAGCCGCAAAAATCAGGGTTTTTGCTATTGCAGCAAGACAACCCTGTTTCATATTTTTGAATATATAAAAATCCATATTTATGAAAAAGAAAAACAACCGCCGTAAGCCAGCTTTATCATCTTTCCTTAATGTTATCCAAAGGAACGTTGCGCTCCTTTTTGAGTCGGGAGACAAGAGAGATTTTCAAAGATTGAAAGAATTTATTACGTCGTAACTAGCTAAACAGGTATTCAACATCTTCCTTACTTAAGCTCTTGACAAACGAATTATCATCTGATATCAGTTCTTTAGCCAGTATTTTTTTACGATCCTGCAATTGCAGAATCTTATCTTCTATTGTGTCTTTACAAATCATCCTATAGGCAAAAATATTTTTGGTCTGGCCAATACGATGCGTTCTGTCGATGGCTTGTTGCTCTACCGCCGGGTTCCACCAGGGATCAACAATATACACATAATCGGCTGCTGTAAGATTCAATCCTACGCCACCGGCTTTTAGTGAGATCAGAAACACCCTGCATTCAGTATTATTCTGGAAATTTTCAATGGCTCTTTGTCTTTCCAGAGGAGACGTGCTGCCATCAAAGTATTCAAACATTACATTATTTTCTTTTAGCTTCTCTTTAATAAGGGCCAGCATACCCAGGAATTGTGAGAAGATGAGCGCTTTATGATCACCAATATTTTCCTGTATTTCTCTCGTTAGCTCATCAAGCTTTATTGAATGATTCGGATACTTTTCATCTTCATTTAAAATTGCTGGGCTGTCACAGATCTGTCTCAATTTCATGAGGCCTTGCAAAATAGTTAGCTGCGATTTTTGAATGCCCTGTTCATCAATTACACCAAGAATTTTATCTCTATAAGAATTGCGGTAAGCTTCATAAATCTTCGTCTGTTCATCTTCCATTTCACAAAACAAAATGGTTTCTGTTTTTGGCGGAAGATCTTTAGCAACCTGCTCTTTAGTTCTTCTTAATATAAATGGATGAAGCAATTTACGCAAGTGCTCTTTTTGTTCAGGCTCGCCAAACTTATCTATCGGGTTAGCAAATTCATTTCTAAAGAATTCCACAGATCCTAATAAGCCGGGGTTTAAAAAATTCATTTGCGCATATATATCAAATGTGTTGTTTTGTAATGGGGTACCACTCATGCATAAACGGTTAACAGCATTTAGTAACGATGCAGCTTTTGCCACCTTTGATGCAGGGTTTTTTATAGCCTGCGATTCATCAAGCACAACATAATCGAATGGTATTCTTATCAGCATTTGTATATCGCTGCGTAAAGTTCCATACGTTGTTATAATGATATTATGCTTTAAAAGATCTTCAATAGCTCTTGTTCGTAATACACCATGGTGTATGCGATAACTAAGGGCCGGCGTGAATTTTTTTATCTCGTTCTCCCAATTATAAATTAAAGTAGTCGGGCAAACCACCATGGCAATAAGTGCACCTTCTTTGGTGTTGTAATGGCTTAGCATACTTAGGGCCTGCACGGTTTTTCCTAAACCCATATCGTCTGCTAGTATGCCGCCCCAACCTACATCGTTTAAATAATTGAGCCAATGAAATCCTGTTGTTTGATAAGGTCTTAATATCGGCAAAAGCTCAGCAGGTGCTTCAACCGATGGTATGCTTTTAAAGTTGCGAAGCCTTTCATATTTGGCATCGAGCTCAAAAGATAATTCTTCTTCATCACGCTTTTCGTAAAGATCATCTATAACACTTAAATGAAATTTAGATAGGCGAAGCTGGTTGGTTTTGCCTTCACCAACTTTAAACAGCAAAGAATATTTTTTTATCCATTCTTCCGGCAGAATACCTAACGTACCATCATTAAGTTGAACAAAAGATTGCTTGTTAGCCATAGCTTTTTTTATGTCAGCTATACCTATCTTTTGGTCGCCAAAGGATAATTCAACTCTTGCATCAAACCAATCAACACCGCTACTTAAATGTATGTGCGTAGAAGGTTTTGCTGTATTGAAACGGAAATTCTTTAAAGATTCAAAACCATATACGGGCACCTTCATGTCCTTCATGGCGTCTACAAACAAAAAGAACCAATTGTTTTTTAAAACATCAGCACCTTTTAACACAAGGCTGTTTCCATCCTGGTTAGTGATGAATTGTGAGTGCAGATTTTTAAGCGAATTGAAAAATTGTTGTTCTGCCGATCTATTTCGATGAACCACAAGTATTCTATCACCTTCGGCCACAGTTATTATTTCACGATCGTTGGCTTTGGTTTGATAACCTTTATAAGTAAACACAGGTTGAAATAAAAGATAATCCCCCTTTTCAATCAACATTATTTTTACTTCCGGCTCACCATCTTTTACCTCTTTAATTAAAGATTTATCAAACTCTACATGATATTGTTTTGTTAACGGCAGAATATCTTTTTGTAACCGTTCGCTCCAGTCTTCTTTTGTAATTTCAAGCGGCTGTGTTTTTGAATATTGACTAGCCAATAAAATATCTTCGAAAGATTCCCATTGATATAATATATGGTTATATAAAAACAAAACAGGACTTGCCCATTCATTTTTATTGAGACTGATCAATTGTGCATCAAGCTTTATAAAACAGGATAAATAATAATTATCATCCTTAAGGTTGATCTTAAAAACAGGTTTTAAAAAAATCTGAGATAACGTTACTTCAGATATAGTGTCTGTTCGTAAAGCCGTGCCTGGCGATAGATAATACACCATTGCTCTGGATGCATTTTCTGCAAATATTTTTTTGAGCTTTGGATGCAGATATTCAACAACGAGCGACTGTGTTTCTTCGGGCAATTGATCAGAATCCTGGTGAATTATATTCTCCCAAAAGCCACTAAAGGGTGAGTTCCTGTTTAAATATTTATTGATTTCGACCGGCTGCATTTTTCTTACCTGGCTTAACAACTGCCTGTCTTCTTCAGAAAAAATATCAATATTTATAAATTTACCGAGATCAAGTTTTTCAATTTTAGAAATGTATTTATTGCTGTCTTCATCTGCTTCGCCCTGTATAATATTTAAGATGAAAAACGGAAAAGATTTTTCATTCGCATTAAAGACGACGGAAAGTTTCTTTCTTGCAGTAAGTGTTTCTACTTCAGTTACAGCAGGCGATAACAGAGGTGCAGCATGTGTAGCACTCACTACAGGGTTTATGCGTTTAATGCTGCTGTCAAGCACACGTAGAAAGGGTTTACCATCTTTATAAGCAAATTCAAACTTCCCTTTTAAATCTTCATCAAGAGAGTAACCATAAGCTTCGAGTAGTTTATTTTTTTCCTTATCCCAGTTTCTTATACTATCAAAATAATTAGCACCGAAAGCATTCAACAATTGTAGAAACAACAACGTTTTATGAACGCATAATGGTCTTAATGTTTCAGCACAACTACAGGAAGTATCAAAGTTTTTTTCATCATTTTTTTGAAAAACAATTTTATTGATGTTGCCATCAACTTCTATTGATGCCTCAACTTTTTCATTAGCCGCATTAAGAATGTTTGCCTTTGTAATTCTTAATAATTTTTCTGCTTCATCGTAAATAGCCGGCGAAGAAAGCATTTTCAACATACGCAGATCAATGAATTTCATTTTTGCTACGGTATGTCTTTGATCGTAGCTGGTTTGCTCAAGTGTGCCTAATATCTTTTTATCTACCAGATCCTGTAATTGAAATAAGGCTGCCGCTTCATGTCTACAGATATCACTGAGGTTATAAGGACAGGCGCATCTTAATAAAAGCGTTTGCGGATCATTATATTTTTGAATATGTACTTTGTAGAAAGTGTTGTAGCTATCGTCCTTTACTCTAAAGGTTACGGCATTCATCAGGTCATCATGATCTAACAGTTCAACATAGCCAAAAGCATGGATTTTTTTTCCACGTCTTATTACTTCATCTGTGCCGGAATTATAAACATATTTTACCAGTGGTGGGAGTGCCAAATCAAAAAATATTTAGTTTGAAAATATTTACACAAGCTTCGGAAAATAGCAATTTGCAAAAGTAAACCAAATTAAGTTATACGTAAGACGAACAATGCTTTAAATCCTCAACAATTTTTAAGCAGAAACGAGTTTCCCGTCTTTAAATATCACCAGCACATTTGCAAGGTCTGTACTCAGGCAATAGCGGATATCTTTTTCAAGACCATAGTTCATCAGGCGATGATAATGTGAAGCATCGTTTTCTTTCATAAAAGTAAACATATCGCCACGGGCAGCAGCATAAAGTGTTTCAGCAATTTTTGATGAATCGCAATCAATTTGGAAATGATCTTTTATCCTGCTGATAACAGCACCTGCGAATAAGGTGTCTTCTATATTAACTTTGTCCTTCCAGGCGGCGCAGGCTAATATTACCGGTCTCTGTTCTGCAATGAGGTAATTACTTACTGCCGATAAATTAGCAAATGAACCGGTTATAATGCCTGCTGCATTTTTATCAAGTGCCTGGTGCAAAAGTTTGGTACCATTTGTTGTGGTAAGTACCAAAGTTTTTCCTAAAACAAAACTTTTAGTGTATTGGAAAGGCGTGTTGCCATATGTAAGGCCTTCGGCAACTTTTCCTTCTCTTTCTCCGGCTGTGATATAATTGTCTTTACTACCTATAGCGATACATTCCTCAACACTGGTTACAGGTATTACACTTTCCGCCTTATTAAATATAGCCGATGCAATAGTTGAAGTTGCTCTTAATACATCTATAATAACAACAATGCTATCGCTGACAGGGTAACTGTGTAAAAGTGCCGGTGAGAGACAGGTATATAAGTTGGGTAACATTAATAAAATTGTAGAATTTATAATCAGGCAAATGGAATTTTTACCACTTTAGCAATCAGTAGTTTTTCGCGGATTTTGACATACACTTCCGTATCTATTTGGTTAAAGGGAACTCTTACATAGCCCATAGCAATAGGTTTACCTAAGGTTGGTGATTGCGTGCCGCTGGTTATAACACCTATTACTTCGCCAACGGTATTTTTAATGTCATAACCATGTCGCGGTATGCCTTTATCGACCATTTGTATGCCCACCAGCTTTTTATCGATGCCTGCAGATTTCTGTTTTTCTAAAATATCTTTTGCAGTAAACTCTTTAGTGAATTTGGTGATCCAGCCAAGGCCTGCTTCAAGAGGCGTTGTATCATCATCAATATCATTCCCATAAAGACAATAACCCATTTCCAATCTTAATGTATCTCTAGCGCCAAGCCCAATTGGTTTAAGACCCTGCGGACCGGCTTCTTTAAAAACAGCATTCCATATCTTATCAGCAGCGCCGTCTTTATCTTCAAAATATATTTCCACTCCACCTGCACCGGTATAGCCGGTTGCACTGATCATTACATTATCAACATCGGCAAATTTTCCTTTTTCAAAATGGTAGTATTTAAGATTCATAATGTCAAGATCTGTAAGCGGCTGCAAAAGCTTTGTAGCATTTGGCCCCTGTATGGCAAGCAAACAGGTTTTATCTGAGATGTTATGCAGTTCTGCATCTACCTTATTATTCTCCTGCAGCCATTGCCAATCTTTATGAATATTGCCGGCATTAACAACCAGCATATAGATATTATTCTGCTCAAGACAATACACCAATAAATCGTCTACAATACCACCTTGTTCATTTGTAAAACAACTGTATTGCGCTTGCCCGTTAATTAATTTAGATGCGTCGTTGGTGGTAATTGATTGTATAAGCGCCAGAGCATTAGGGCCTTTGATAATAAATTCTCCCATGTGACTTACATCAAAAATGCCTGCATTGTTTCGTACGGCTGCATGTTCTTCATTAATGCCTTTATAACTTATAGGCATATTATAGCCTGCAAATTCAGCCATTTTAGCGCCCAGCTCAATATGTTTTTTAGTAAATGGTGTTTCCTTCATAACCTGCTTTAGTTGGCAAAAATACTGGTTGCACATCAAGCTGCAATAACACAAAAGCTCTTCACTTTCGTGAAGAGCCTCGCTTGTTTCAACTTCAACTAAAACCTATTGAAACGATTTTATAGTTATATATGTAGAAAGAAGTTTAATCTTCTATCATGAAATGAAGGTGTAAAGGCCTGCTGATCCGGCGTTTTGCTTTCATTCAACTTTTCTAAAGAACGTTCAATATCATCTTTAACCTTCTTCAATGAGTCTTTCATTTTTTGCATTTGTCTTTCTTTAAGGTTTTGTAAAGAATCAATTGTTCTTTGGGTTTCATCATATCTATAACCACCGGATATCGTGTCTCTGTCGTTCCTGTTCTCGTTATCATTATCCCACTCATTATCGTCTTTTTGCCTGCCATCTCCCCAGTCTTTATCAGCACGTTTGCCATCAAGAGTATACAATCCATTAGCCTTCATCAATAGATCTTCACCATAATGATTTTCCCAGCCATTTACTTCATTATCATCCCAGTTATTATTATCCCAGTCCCAATCGTTTCCGTTCCATGGACCATTGAAATGGGCGTAATTTCTCCAGCCGAGTTTTTTATTAATGTTTATTACCTTTCCTTCAGGAACAGCGATGGTTATTATAACGTGCTGGTTCCTGAATTTATCCTGCCGGTTAATTGCTATTCCTTTGTCAAGAAACAACAAAGAATCAACCTGGTTAATATTATACACTATTTTACTGGCTAACGTATCTGCATAACGTCTTGAACGGCCATTGCACACTTTAATAAGCGTTACCTTAAAACTGTCATTTTTAGATTTTGTAATTCTTATTTTAAGATTGTTTACATAAGCCGTGTCTTCATCAAAATTTGCGAAAGGTTGAAAGTCCAGGAACCTGTTGGCCCTATAATAGTCTGCCGTAGAATTGGTTAATACTTCAAGGCGGTTTACGCCTGGATAAGGCAATTGAACAGCTTCTTCACGGATAGTGTTTGTACTCTTAAAATCTCTCCCTACTGACACTATCAGCGACGCGAAACAAACTATACCAAGAAGCCACAAAGCGATAAAGCTCCATCTCATAAGATTATTCTTACTTTTTATTTTGGCTATCCTGCGAATTATGAATGTGATAATACCTATAACAGGAATGCCTATAAAGAATAACAATGTACCCCAGGCATAAGCACTCTGCCAGCCATCATTGAACAGATAAGCTTTTAAAGGGAATAGCCCAATTGAAACTATTGC
>JBDSRT010000210.1:0-5944 GCA_039929165.1 Ginsengibacter sp. | reverse complement strand
TTATTTGCAGGCGCAGATAATCTCCTGGATCAAACTTATAGTCTTGGTAACGATATAAATGGGTTTGGTGGCAGGTATTATAATACGGCACCCAAAAGAAATTATTACCTTGGAATAAATTTTACCGGGCCTTTCGAAACGAGATAGACATAAAAAAAATGCACGGGGATTAACGATGCATTTTTTTAAAGCGATCACTTTAATAGGGAATGGCTCTGATTCGCTTGATATTTTACTGAGATGATTTTTGTTTTACATCACCATCACGTAAGTCCACTTTTTTCTTACGCTGTATACCGCCATGTTTATGCTTGGTTTTATAGCCTTTATATTTTTTATGTCTACTTACTGTATTGTGCACCTTTTGTGGCACAGTAGACGTTTTTTTTACTTTATCCTTATCATCCTGTGCCTGAGAAGCAAAACTCAGACATAAAGAAAATAAAGCAATGCAGATTAATTTTTTCATTAGATAATTTAAATTTAAAGATCGAAAGATAAGGTTTAAATGCTAATCATGGGATACCAGTAAACTACATCCTCTTATGTCACTGATATCAGATCTGCCTAAAACTTCGAATGATCTGTTACCAAAAATCCTGCCCAAGTCATCAGTGGCTATAAACGCACAGGAGTAAATATTTGCGAGGTCTATAATATTAACGATGCCTGAAGTATGCTCTTTCTCTTTTTGCGGTAGCTCTTTTACTAATAATGGATCGTCCTCATCTCTAACATATACATTCATCCATGGCGCACATTTGTACAGGCCTTCACCTTTAGAGTAAGCCTGCGATAACAATTCGGTCATACCATATTCAGCATGTATCTCTTCAACACCTAATTTTTGTTTAAGGATGGAATGCAGTTCCGGCCTTGTTATTTCTTCACGCCTTCCCTTCATACCACCGGTTTCTATCACGGTGGTATATTTCAAATTCATTTCAAATTTTTCGGCAAAATCCAGCAAGGCATACGTTACACCTATGAAGAGAGTAGGCTGCTGAATTATTTCATTCTGAAGTAGAGTATGATAGAGTTTTTCATCAGCGTGAAGATAAAAGCCACTCAATTTATTTTTGCTTTTGCTGATAAGTTCCTCAACCATATAAATGAGTGAAGAATGTTGACGTTCCATATAAGAGGGTAGAAGCGCAACAATACACCAGTCTTTTTCAGGTCCGTAAAATAATTCAAAGGTTTTTGAAAAACTGTTATTGTATAACTGAATATTTTTAAGGTAATGTTTACTGTTGATTGTTGAGGTTGTGCCGCTGCTCTCAAAAACCTTTTGAGGTTCAAAAACTGTAGTGGTAACAGCGTGACTTTTAAAAAAGCTAATTGGTAAAAAAGGAATGCTGGTTACTTCTGTTACCTGGTAGGGCAAAATATCTAACTGGTCTGTAAATCTTTTATAAAGTGCGTTGTGTTCATACTGAAAATGAAACAATTCAAGCGCTATGCTGTCGAAATTATGATATGACGCATTGAAGATCTTCTCTTCCAGATTTGTTAATTGTGAAGAGTTATTCAGGTAATAATATTTATTTTTGAATATAAAGTACAAAGATGCGTAAGACCGTTATATTTTCCCTTGTTGTTTTGTTATTTGCTGCCTGCAAGAAAGATAAGTACCAAACTACGCCGCAGCTGAAATTTGAGAATGTAAATACCACAGTGTTGGCAAGAAACGAAACGCTTAGGTTTACCTTATCATTTACAGATGCTGAAGGGGACCTTACGGATCAGATCTTTATACAAAAAGTAGAACCTAATTGCACAAATAGTTTTTTTACGGCCGGGTATCCGCTGCCTACTTTTCCTTCAGGCAAAAATCAAAAGGGAGAAGTGACCGTAACTTTTAGTTATAATGATGTTTCTCCGAAATGTTTTCCGAGAAATGATACCGCAATTTTTAAATTTATTTTAAGAGATAAAGCCCAAAATACCAGCGACACCGCTGTTTCTCCAGCTATCGTGATCCTTCAGTAAATTGAGAAGCCATCTCATCAGGATTATTTTTTTTGGCCGGATCTTTATTGCATTATGTGCTGTTGCCATGTGCATGCAGACAAGCATTTTATTACATCTTCCCCCTAACAAGCCGTTATTTTATTGTTTTGTGTTCGGCGCTACATTGTTACAATATAATCTGCCTTATGTCATTAATTTAAACAGGCAAAAAAGTAGCGACCAGGTATTTTCTTTTTCTCCAACATCAATGCATCATTGGCTTGCCGGAGTAGCAACTTTGCTAATGTTGATGTCTACGTTTTCTTTATCTCCTTTGCAGATTCTTTTATTCACAGGAACTGGCATTATAACTATTTTATATTCATTCAATCTTGTGCCGTTTACCGCAGGTAAGCGATTAAAAGATTATGGCACAGCAAAAATTTTTACCCTTACTATTTCGTGGGTTATCATTACTGTCGTTTTGCCTGTAATTGATAAACCGATTCCTACAAGCACGCTATTTTTTTTATGTGGGCTGAGATTGTTGTTCTTATGGGTGCTGTGCCTGTTGTTTGACATTAGGGATATTGCCGTAGACGACGCAGCAGGTATAAAAACTTTACCGGTCTTGATGGGCAAAAGCAAATCCAGGTTTGTATGTTATGTTCTTAATAGCATCTTTCTAATTTTTGCAGTTATTTTTTGTATTCATTATCAAAACCTGGTTATTTTAAATGCTTACATCATTTGTGGTGCAGCGACTTTTCTTACTATCAAGTTCACTAAAACGAATAACAACCCAGTTTTTTATCTGGCCTGTGTTGATGGCTTGATGTTGTTACAGGCTTCGCTTATCATCATCGGGTCAATTTAAATCCTTTAATTTGTGTGTTATTTAAAATTATGGCAAAAGCAAAACAACATCCTGTATCACTGGCTGGTAACCCCTTAAAATTTCTAATTAACTATATCAATAATGCGTCGCCTACAGGCTTTGAAACCAGTGGTCAAAAGCTCTGGCTGGAGTATATTAAACCATTTGTAGATACAACTTTTACTGATCCGTATGGTACTGCCGTAGGTGTAATAAATCCATCTCATAAGTTTAAGGTCGTTATTGAGGCTCATGCCGATGAAATCAGTTGGTTCATTAATTATATTTCTCCGGAGGGTTTAATTTATTTGAAACGTAATGGGGGAGTTGATCACCAGATTGCCCCATCACAAAGAGTATTGATTCATGGCCGTAAAGGGCCTGTAAAAGCAGTGTTTGGCTGGCCGGCAATACATACCAGGTTAAGCAGCACAGACAATAAAGAGCCGCTGCCAAAAGTTGATAATCTTTTTTTGGATTGCGGCGCCAGGAATAAAGCGGAAGTAGAAGCGCTTGGAATACACATTGGCGCGGTTGCTACTTATGAAGCAGGCTTTGAAGAACTCGCTTATAACTATTATATCGGTCGTGCCTTTGATAACCGTATTGGGGGTTTTATGATTGCTGAAGTAGCCCGTTTATTAAAAGCTAATAACAAAAAGTTACCCTTCGGTTTATATGTTGTAAATGCTGTGCAGGAAGAAATAGGTTTAAGAGGTGCTGAAATGATTGCACGGCGGATCAAGCCTGATGTAGCTATTATTACAGATGTAACGCATGACAGTACCACCCCGATGATCAATAAAATAATAGAAGGTGATACCAGTTGTGGTAAAGGTCCGGCGCTTACGTATGGCCCTGCGGTGCATAACAAATTGTTAGATTTTGTACAGAAAATTGCTGAAAACAAATCTATACCTCTTCAGTTAAAAACAGTGAGCCGAAGTACAGGTACGGATACAGATGCCTTTGCATACTCAAACGACGGATGTCCGTCTGTTTTAATTTCTATCCCTTTACGCTACATGCATACAACAGTGGAAATGTTACATAAAGATGATATTGAAAATACGATCAAGCTTATGTATGAAACATTGATCACCATGGACTCCAAAATTAACCTAAGTTACTTTTAATTTCTTGCTATGAAGACTAACTGGACTAAAGATGAAATATCATCGATTTATCATAAACCATTGTTGGAACTGATCTATGAGGCTGCTACAATTCATCGTGAATACCAGGATACGGCGGAAGTACAGGTTTGTACGCTATTGTCTATTAAGACTGGTGGCTGTCCTGAAGATTGTGCATATTGCCCACAGGCTGCCCGTTATAACACCGGCGTTAAGGTTGAAGCTTTATTGCAGAAAAATGTTGTACTGGACTATGCGAAAAAGGCCCAACAGGCTGGCTCCACAAGGTTTTGCATGGGCGCTGCCTGGCGTGAGGTGAGAGATAACCGTGATTTTGATCGTGTGATAGACATGGTGAAAGGGGTAAATGAACTGGGCATGGAAGTTTGCTGTACTCTTGGAATGTTATCCGAAGAACAGGCAAAGAAATTATATGATGCTGGGTTATATGCTTACAATCATAATGTTGACACTTCAGCCGAACACTATGATGACATTATTACTACCAGAACATATAATGATCGGTTAAGAACTTTAGGCAATGTCCGCAAAGCTGGCATAAGCGTTTGCAGTGGTGGTATAATCGGCTTAGGAGAAACACATGACGATCGTATCGGCATGTTGTATACTTTGTCAACATTACCCGAACATCCTGAAAGCGTTCCCGTAAATGCCTTAGTGAGAGTTAAAGGCACACCGCTGGAAAATAATGCTAAGGTTGACATCTGGGATATGGTAAGAATGATTGCCACAGCAAGAATATTGATGCCCGCAACAATGGTACGTTTAAGTGCCGGGCGTGCAGAAATGAGCATAGCTGAACAGGCCCTGTGTTTCATGGCTGGTGCTAATTCAATATTTGCTGGTGATAAATTATTAACCACACCTAATCCTTCTTTTGATGAGGACAATGCCATGTTCCAGCTTTTAGGACTTAAGCCAAGAGCGGCGTTTAAGGAAGAAAAGGTAATGGTTAATTTAGAAGCGGCAAGCTAAAATGAAATGTGCTGCCTTGTCCTTCTTTACTTTCAGCCCAAATCTTTCCACCATGTTGTTTGATAATCTCTGCTGAAATATACAGGCCAATACCAAGGCCACTGAATTGCCTGGTATTGTCATTAACCCGGTAAAACCGCGTAAATACTTTATCCAGTTTCTTTTCCGGTATACCTATGCCAAAATCAGTAACAGACACAACTACCTCACCGTTTTGTTTTTTTGAATTAACATAGATCTCATTTTTACCCGGCGAATATTTGGCGGCATTGCTGATGATATTGGTAATTACCTGCTCTAGCCGACTCGTGTCAACACTTACATTGGCTTCTTCATTTTGCCTGATGTGTATTTTATGATCGGCTGTAATGTGCTGCACTGAATGTAATGATTCTTGCAGAAATGAACTTAACTCGACCGGCGTAGTATTTAGTTTTAGTTTGCCAGCCTGTATTTTCGATACATCAAGCAGTTCATTAATTAAAGCGCTAAGTTTATCAGTGTACAGATCAACCTTTTCAAGATATTGTTTTACCCGTGCAGGCGTGTCGTCGCAGCATTGCAAAGCAATTTGTGTAAATGCCTTAATAGTAGTCAGCGGCGTTTTTAATTCATGGCTGGCAATAGAAATAAATTCATCTTTTCTTTCTTCCAAAACTTTGCTTTGTAATAGTTCAGCTTCTTTCCTGATCAATTGTTCTTCAGTTCTTTTTCTTTCGGTGATGTCACTTAAAAAGCCAATGAATATCCATTTACCTTCAAGCAACACATTTGAAATACTGAGGTTAATGTAAAACTCATGACCTGCTTTGTGTAAGGCAGTTATCTCTATGGTTTTATTTAACACGGGGCCTACTCCTGTTTCTAAGAAGTGTTGCATACCACGTTTATGAGCTTCACGATATTTATGCGGAATGATGGTTTCTGACATAAGATTACCTACAACTTCTTCAGCTTTATAGCCAAATATTTTTTCAGCTTT
>JBDSRT010000209.1:0-3369 GCA_039929165.1 Ginsengibacter sp. | reverse complement strand
AATAATGGTTCGGGACTTAATCTTTCAAATTACTACCAGCGCCCGGATATTAAAAGGAATATCAGTGGTGTATCAATTTTCAGATTACCTAACGCAGACCGGTTTTCTTACAGGGCAGCCATATCGCAGAATGATTGGCAGATCAAATCCGCCGGCTCATTCCTTTATGGCGGCGAGGCCTATTTTGGGAAACTTCAGGGAGATAGTGCCCTTGTGCCAAACAAAGTCAATTCATCTTTTGAGCAGGCTGGTATTGACAAAGTAAATTTTATAAATGTTGGCCCTGGCGCCGGGTATGCCTATACGCTTGTGATTGATAAGAACTTTTTTATAACGGGTTCTGCTGTTGGTTGTATCAATCTAAATTTATCTACCGAACATATAAATGATACGAAAGAAAGCCAGGCAACCGTAACACCTAGTTTAATTTATAAAGGTTCCGTTGGTTACAATAGTGAAAGATGGAGTGTATGTGCTCATATACTAGGCAATGCTTTATACGTAGGCAGCAAAGCTTCTGACAAAGAATATTTTCTGCCAACAGGTATCTTAAGATTTGTAGTAGCCAGAAAATTTGGACATTAAGATTTCTTCTTTACCGGAAGATTTCATTTTGGCTTCGCCATCAGCATAAATTTTTCTGTTTCTTTAGGATAGATCGCAATGATGTGAGACCTAAACGTTAACGCCTCATTATCTACCTCGCCTTCTAATTTAATTGTCAACATCCTGGATTGTTTTTCCGGCATGTGACAGTCAATACAATTAGCAGAAATTGTTTTACCTAAAGTAGCCGTCATCTTACAAATCGGTTCATGTCCACCATCATGGCAGGTAACACATTTTGACGAAAAAAGCGCAACGTTGCCTCTCTCCTGCTCATGTGTATTGTGGCAGGTGTTGCAGGTTAATGTTGTGCTCACTTTAAAACACTTGCTTTGCGCAAATAATCTATATCGGTTATCATGAACTTCACCCTCATCTATATTTTTATTAATGGCTTTAGGTGATGTTGTGAGCGTATCACCAGGTAAAAAACTAAAAGCTATTTGTTCGGCTGGTCGTGTACCACCGTGGCACACACCGCACAGGTCCAGTTGCTGTTGCCTCGATAGAGATGCAGGATTATAAATAGCATAACCTTTTGCTTGGTTAGGATGCTCTTCATGATAAGTAATATGATCTGCCGCAGGCCCGTGACAGCTTTCGCATTGTACACCGTAAATTATTTGTGTACGATCAAAAACCGGAGCCGGAGAATTTGCCGGAGACAATGTTTTAAAATAAGTACTGTGGCACTCGAGGCATTGCGCTGAAATTGTCCTGGTGAACGACGGTTCAAAATCTTTAAAGCCCGGGCTATTTGCCCAGCTCTTTTCCGCCGTAAAGTATGAAACCGGCAATTGAATTAATGAACTGTCAACCCAGGATAGGTAAGATTGACCCCGTGTGCCTGAACCTATTGTCATACCAAATTTATAGGCATGTAACTCTTTAAAATTTTTATCATATTCAACCTGGTAAAGGCCGGAATCCCTATGCTCCATGGCAACTTTGCTATAGTAGGAATAAGAAAACAAATTTTTCCCCTGTGTAAAATCGCCCATAATTGTTTCAGGCGATGCTGGTAAGGATGTACGGTAATGGGAGGTTTTTACAAAATGATCATAAGTTTCTTTATGACACTGCTGGCATTTATCTGAGCCTGCAAAAGCTTTACCTGCATTGTTTCTTACAATCAATTTATCATTATCCATACAGGTTGCAAACGCAGCAGTTATTACTATTATCGAAGCAACAATACCTGATGTTTTATACCTGCTAAAAATCATCATAACAGTAGAGCTTTATATCTTTCAACAACTATTCAAAGACCTTCTCTTCCCGGGTCAGTTTTCCTTCAGCATTACAACCTTCAATAACCACTCTTATTTTTTTGGTGATGTCACTGTTATAAAAAGGCAGCAGTATTCTACGGTGAGTTTTGTCAGTCATCACGAAAGGATTCCAGTAAAGTGTAGTCCGGTAATCATCAGCATCAATGTCTTGCTCAGCCTGTGAATAATCAGGCGAATAAAATTCCTTGGTTACCGCATAACCGGGAATATTTGTAAAAGACAGGCCATTCACGTTCGCATTTCTTGCACCGCCTTTTTTTAAATACACGGCTATGGCACCGCCGCTTCCACCACCCGTGGCTCCAATAAATGGAGGTCTGAAAATCTTGATCATGGCCACATCAGTTAAAGGTGTGTTTTGTATAAGGTCAACCTGTCCCTGCATTTCATTGACGTATAAAGCCGGCGTGCCGCCACGCCATGATAAAGACGCATTAGCACCATTCACAGAAATAGTTAACCCTGCAACTTTTCCCTGCAGGTATTCAAGTATCGTTCTGCCGACAGCAGACTTATCATCTTCAACATTAATTGTAGTAGCATCACCGCCGGTAAATAACCCTGAAGTATAAGCAGCATTTAGTGAGTCTACCTTAGAACGTTGTTTCGCTTTTATCACCACTGCGGATAAAACCTGCAGGTCATTGAACTTTGCCCTTTGGGTTAATGCCAACGCATTTACCTGTTTATTTTTTTGCTCTGCAGCAGAATCCGGAAACACAACACCCGTAAGCCAACTGCTATCAACCCGGCTTCGCAATGCAGGTTTCAAAAAATCATTTGCAACCTGGTAAGAAGCAGCATCCGTGAGTGTTTTGTCTTTATCACCATTAAATTGATAATATATTTTTGCCGTATCATAAAACTGCAATCCGGGTATTGTAAAATTACCGGCTCTGTCTACGGGTATGGTCATAAACTGCCTGTTACCGTTTTTTACGGTTATGATACTTGTCAGTTCTTTATTAGCAAGTTGGTTGGCAGTAAGTCCAAAAATTTTCCCTTGTACACTAATATAATCTTCAGGGAGATATTTCATTTCACGATGTTGGTTAGCTATCACCTGTTCCCATCTAAATCTTCGCCATCCATTCGTCAACATAACAAGATCAAGATGTGCTATTATTGAATCTGCATCACCGGAAAAATAATATGCAGGTTCATGTACATAGCCTTTTATATCACTTGTGAGAAGCAGGTGGGATATAATATTGTCAGCATTCTTGTTTGATGTATTTATTGATGCATCTGTGACTGATATGGATAAATTGCAAGCGATGGTATCAGGCACATCAACTTGTATCACATTCTTTTTTCTTTTACTAAAATCTTTTAAGGGAGAATTGATATCAGTTATAAATGACGCCTCCTTCTGATGAATAAACACCATACGTTCAGCCACAGGCTCGCCTTTACTATTGAATAAGGTGACTGCTGCAATTCCAGCCGGCACTCCATCTATACCAATATT
>JBDSRT010000208.1:0-3011 GCA_039929165.1 Ginsengibacter sp. | reverse complement strand
TTTGTCAGGCATTTCATCATCAATCAATAGAAGATTTTTAAACACAAGGTTTTGGGGAATCCACAATCTATTTGAGCCATTTTCTGAAATTATTTTTTTACGGAATTCAGGACTGTTACCATAATATTTCAGAGCACCCGCTTGTCCGTAAGATCCACAAAAGATAATAGTTTGGCTTCTTTGTTCGGGAGACAATAAATAATATACATGTTCAGCTTTATTTGAAAGTTCCCGCCAGCCAAGCATGTCGCCAAAATCTTGCGGCAATTCATGATCTTTTTGATCTTCCCATTTTAAAACACCGGTTTTACCTATGCCTATCTTTTGATAATAATTGGCCAGGGTTTCTGGTTTTGCCATTGGTAATAAAACAGGCATTAAAGGCAAGCCTAAAATAAACGGAAGTACGATAGCCACATAACGTAAAGAATAGCGTTTATCAACCAACAGTTTTTCCAGATAAGCAGCACCAAACGCAAACAATATCGGATAAATAGCTAAGGCATAATAATTTTTACCGTGAAGTACAATTAGCAAGACAATTAAAAAAACGTAAGCAAAACCAATCGCTTTAAATGGCGTAAAAGTTCTTACAAAAAGAAGACAGAACAGTCCGGCCATCCAAACAAAAAAACAGGGAAAATTCATTACTATTTGATCAATTAAAAATCTTACGGGGCTTACATATTGCAACTGTGTTTCCTTCAACTCCCTCATGTGTGTAACTATAGGATAATTATGCGCATATTGCCACCAGAGATTAGGTAACACCAGAACGAAAGCCAACATCATGGCATAATAAAAATGCTTTTGGAAAAATATTCTTCGTTGAGGCGTTAATAGTAATCCTGCAAAAATTGAGAGAGCAAACAAGCTTATAGAATACTTACTTAAGAAGCCAAATGCCAGGCTGAGAGCTAAAAGATAAAGCCATTTTAGCCGTTCTGTCTGGATGTATCTTAGTACCGCATAAGAGACTGCTGTCCAAAAAAACACTTCTAAAAATCCAGGCTGAAAAAGATAATGTACTCTTAAGAAGGCTGTTAACGTGAAGGAAAGAAAGGCGAGAAATATAGCAAACTTCTGTCCGCCTAAATGTATGATAGCTTTCGCAACCAACACAAAAGTTAAAGCACCAAATAGTGATGGCCAAAATTTTACAATAATATCACTCTGCGGCAAAAAACGTGTGAGCCAAGAAAAAAATGAAAGCAATGGCGGTACTTCCATATAGCCAAATGCCATGTGCTGACCATGATCAAGATATAGAAATTCATCCCTATGAAGTTGATAGTAACTATCCTGTAAAATAAAAGGCAACACAAACTTTAAAAATGCCAGAAACCAAATAAAATATTTTGTTCTGCGCATTGTGTGTTAGCTGAGATTTAAAGTTTTAATACAATGCGTTATACGGTTGTTGGTTTCTTCAACACCAAGCAAATGTGCTATTTCAAAAACAGCCGGGCCTTTCTTACTGCCAACCAGCATCACTCTAAATAACATTTGAAGTTCTCCAACTTTTATCGCCTGTTCATCCGCCAACTTCTTAAAGCCTTCTTCAATAGCTGCTGTAGACTCAACAGCCGATTGAGAAAAAATCACCGTCAATGAATTAAAAAAAATTGTTTTAGTCTTATCCCATTTTGATGAGATTGCTGCTGCGTCATAAGCTTTTGGAGTAACAAAAAAATAACCGGCCTGCTCAATAAAATCAGTTAATAAAACACAACGCTCCTTTGTAAGCCTGACAACGGCAGAAAGTTTTGTATCATCAGCAACAACAATTTTTTCATTTTCAAAAATATTTTTTACAAGCGGCAACAATTTTTCAGCATCAGTTTTTTTCAGCCATTCGTGGTTGAACCATTTGGCTTTCTCAAAATCAAATTTTGCCCCGGCTTTATGAACCCTGTCTATTGAAAAATGTGTTACTAATTCCTGTATAGTAAATATCTCCTGTTCGCTGCCATCGTTCCAACCAAGCATAGCCAGCATGTTTACAAAAGCTTCCGGTAAAAAACCAAGCTCTTTAAACCCCTGGAAAACCTCTCCGCTTTTAGCATCATTCCAATTCATGGCAAACACCGGGAAGCCAAGCCTGGCACCATCTCTCTTACTTAGTTTACCATTTCCGTCTGGCTTTAATATTAAAGGAAGATGACCCCATTGCGGCATATCTTTTTGCCAGTCTAAATATTGCCAAAGCAGGATATGTGCCGGCGCACTTGGCAACCATTCCTCTCCACGAAACGCATGTGTGATCTTCATTAGGTAATCATCTACAACCACAGCAAGGTGATAAGTAGGCATGCCGTCTGCTTTTAATAAAACCTTATCATCTACATGATTCGTTTCAAACTCTACTTCTCCGCGAATGAGATCTGTAAAAGTTATGTGCTGATCCGGCTCAATTTTCAAACGTATAACATATGGTGTTCCCGATTGCAAAAAACGTTTGGTTTCATCTTCACTTAGCGACAATGAATTTTTCATTTTGCCCCTGCTCAAATGATCGTATTGTAAACTATCACTGTTCGCCGCCTTTAACTGCTCCCGCATCGCTTCAAGTTCTTCCGGCAGATCAAAGGCATAATAGGCATGCCCGTTAGCAATCAATTCCTCAGCATATTTTTTATACAAATTTTTTCTTTCGCTTTGGCGGTAAGGTGCGTAAGGACCGCCGGCTAAAGGACTCTCATCGGGAGTTAAGCCACACCATTCCAGGCATTTGTAAATGTAATCTTCTGCGCCCACAACATAACGGTTTTGATCTGTGTCTTCAATACGTAATACAAATTCACCATCATGTTGCTTTGCAAAAAGATAGTTAAACAACACAGTTCTTACGCCTCCAAGATGAAGACCGCCTGTAGGGCTGGGCGCAAATCTTACTCTCACTTTACTCATGGCACAAATATACTGTGTGAGCTTAGCAGAAAAATGAAGCTAATAAAAAAGCCTGCACTTATAAAGTAGCAGGCTTGAGATATTTTAGATGATAAACTCAA
>JBDSRT010000207.1:0-10365 GCA_039929165.1 Ginsengibacter sp. | reverse complement strand
ATTTAAATAATCCTGATGTTCCCATTTTTTGAGAATGTTATTACCCGTAAACTTATGTTTTGCGATGTCGTTCCTCAACTTATAAGGCCCCAAACCTGGTATTGGCAGCCTGTAATTATCGAGAGGTGTCACTAGGGAGAAGAGTCGAGTTTTTTAATATCTATTATATCCAGTCACCCTGCTTCAATGCTGTCCTTCGGCAGGCTCAGGATAACCTCACCTCAGCATGACAACACTTTTATGTTGTACCATTAATACAGTCTCTCTTAAACCTAAAGGCTGGCGCGCTAAAGGGTCTTAGTTTATCCTGAGGTACCCGAAATAAAGGGTGGCATTAAGTAGAGGGTTGGAGTTATATCTCCTAACTTTCTGCTTTGATGCTTTATCTGTACTCGTAATCTTATTATAATGCCAGCCTAATGGCGAATACCGGTTGTACTACGCTATTAATCGTTTTTGAGTTTGGCATAGTAAGCCTCTCTTCAGTAAAAACGATTGACATGGCCCTAACCTTATTTTTATGCGCACTAATAAAAAATGGAATACTTACAAGGCCACATCCAATACCGGCATAGGCGACAGCATCTCCCGTTTTCCTCTGGTTAATATTGGTCGGTAATGAGGGATACTGGAAATAATCGTAGGTAGCATTTTCTCCAGAAATAATACCACCAATAACTATGGCGGTTATTCCGCCCGCAAGAAGCAATCTTGCCGCCGTCCTCTTATGTTTCATCTTAATGGTGTAGGGATTTACTTTATAATTTTCAACCGGCGCACTTTGTCCAAAAGATCGTGTGGTAAAGCATACCAACACGAAACATACCATCATTATTTTCATAATCTATTTTTTGGGCGATAAGTGTATCGCGATAATATTAGCCTTACTAAAATCAAGGCCTCTAATTCCTGTTACCCAAGACACAACATTTCAAAACATTTTTCATTGATAATTATCAATATCACCTGGCAAGCTATTGGTCGGCCGTATGTTGCCTGGGTGCTCTGTTTTGCGGGGAAAGTAAGTGCCATTGTTGAAGCATAAGTCTCCCACTTTATTTTTCTAAAGTCAGTCATACTGAGCCTTTTATTTTATCCTGAGGCTCTCGAAGGAAAGTATGGCGCTAAGAACCATTAGTTTTGTTTATTAATGGTAGCCAATTAAAGCAGTTAAAGGTGATAAAGAAAATGCCTTCACTGAAAGGAATCGTTTGCTGTACCGGCATTTTTAAAATTAAATTTTATCACGGATATGCGCAACGTCCCGTTGGAGATGTTGTTGAGAACAGAATGCAATTGTATTAGATGAATAGCAAGTATAAATTTTACTTACACTGAGAGTGCTTATTTGATCACTTCCACTAATGTAGGTTGAACATGTGTGTTTACCTGGGACACTTCGTCACGAATAGCCTGTTTGTCTTCAACATCCTGGTGGCCCTTAGCTACAATTGCGGTAGCAGCCATATGACCGGTAACGTTAACTGCAGTATCCATCATATCCGGAATGGTATCCATGGCAAACAAAATAGGAATGCCCTGAAAAGGCAGGCTCATTGCAGTAAATAACGTAAATAATGGCGCAAGACTCGCTGCACTGCCCGGGATACCGGCAGCGCCCACTGCTGCAGCGAAAGAAACAACAAACAGGGTAACCCATTGCCACCCTGTAACCTCGATATGGTACATACGGGCTGTATAGAGCACATAAATAACATTGGTGATTACAGTACCTGCTTTAAGAAAAGAAACAGCCATTGGCAACACTACGCTGGTCAATCTGTGAGGAAGCATTAGTTTCCGTTCAGATGCGATTATCATAGCAGGCAGCGTTGCGATAGAAGACTGCGTACCAAGCGCAATAAGTTGGGGTTGAAAACAGGCTCTTACAAAAGTTTTAAACGGCACTTTGCCAAATACTGTTGCTAACGGGTACAGCAACAAAAGGCAAACGAGATGCATAACAAGATGGATTAAAAGATAAAAGCCCAACGTCCCGGCGATTTGTACCCTGGTGGCAAGATGAAAAACAATGCAAAAAATACCGATCGGCGCAAAATAAAGCACCCAATCTACTATTTTAAGCATCGCACTACTAACGGCTTGGAAGAAATTGATAACAGCGTTTCGCTGTTCTTCTTCAGCATGATTGAGCCCCAAACCGAAAAGCAACGAAAAAATAACCACCGGCAGGATAGCGCCATCTGAAGCTGACTTAAATGGATTTTGAGGTACCCAACTTAACAACTGGTCTGTAAAAGAAAGCGGTTTTGCATTTGCCACGACGGCTGCATCAGTGTGAACGCTGACCAGTGAGAGGGAAGAGGGCAAAAGCTGCAACAGCAGTGGCACAATGATAAATGCTGCAAGCAACATTATCATGTAAATTGACATAAAAACCAGTAGAGTTCTTCGCAGAAGCGGGCTCGTTTGTTTCCCTTTTCCATGTGAAGCGACACTGATAACCACTAAGGAGATGAGCAGGGGAATAATTACCATTTTTAAAAAGCCTATCCATAGCAAACCTATAGGCTCAATATAGTTGGCTAATGTTATAAGACCGGTGACGGTATTAGTTGAAGCAATCTCGCCTAAGGTGATTGCAACCAATAACGCTAATAACATTTTCCATGTATGCCTCATTTTGCAGTTATTTGTTTATGGTGATTCAGCGTCGCAGCTAACGTAGTAATTTACGAACCTTCACACACCTGGAGAAATATTGATTGATAGTGATGTTGTTCGTATCGCTTAGCTTAGAGATGAGTTAAGTAGGGAATTATATTAGAGAATAAACATAGCCTACAACAGACTCTTCCGATTTACCTCTTTATGCTCTTTCAGCAACTCTTGATATAACTTATTTTGTTTTACTTTTTGCCAGGCTTCAAAAAAAATAGCAGCACTTTCAGCTTTAACCGGGTCAATGTCAGGAGGCAATTGGGTCCGGCCATGAGACCCGCTTTTACCTTTCTTATCTGCAGGCACAGCGCCCTCATATTTGCGTCCTGATTTATGATTGGCATAACGCCTGGCCCTTGTATTACCCATTTGCAGAAACTTCCTGGCCATATCCATGCCCACAAAATCGTTTTGTTGGCCATAGGCTACAAACATCTTATAAATTGTTTTTGAGGATAGTTTGGCAAGAGCAGGCGTTTTAAATTTCCAATGTGGCAGGATCTCACTTTTATAAGGTTCCACCGACAACACGCCCTGTTCACCCCGGCCGGTCCTGTATAATTCAGGCTGTTGTCTTAAATCGAGATTTTTATAATCTAAAGAATAATCAAAAAGCGGCATTTGCATCATTTAATTATTATAAATCGTGTGCCACACTTCCAGGAAGACGGAAAAAGCTTAATGACAACACGAACTAAAGAACCTAAAAATTGTATTGTAGCCAACGGGGCTTTTAGCCGGCGAAAGCAGTGAGAAAAGGTCTGGGATAAAACAGCGGTAATTTATGAATGACAACATAATTCTTCCAACACCGGAAAAAAATAGTGAAACCAACGCCTTAACCAAAGTTGATATTGACCGCATCATAGAAATGGCCTGGGAAGACCGTACAACTTTTGAAGCGATTGAAGCGCAATTTGCTTTAAAAGAAAAGGAAGTGATTACATTGATGAGGCAGCAATTGAAGCGTTCAAGCTTTAATATGTGGCGTAAGCGCACAAATGGAAGATCTACAAAACATGGTGCGAAAAGAGGCGGTGATGTGTTACGCTTTAAATGTAGCAGGCAGAAGACTATTTCGCAGAACAAAATTTCGAAGCGGTAAGTTCAGTAATATAACGTCATGCCGGGTGGTTAGTTCAAAGCACCAAGTTCGTAAATGCGTTAGTGCAAATCGTCTAACAATATTTTTTGCTTGGGTTTCTAATTCCCAGGAACGTCTCCTTTAGGGACGTTCCGCTCAATCAACAAGAAGTCGGCTATTGACGCAAAATAATATATTAATTATCTTATTTTCTGGATTCTCAAGAACCTAATCTTCAAGGACATCTGCTACATTTTGAGAATGCGCAACGTCCCGCCGGAGACGTTGCGGAGAACAGAGCAATGATTTTCTTCTCCGATATTTCGGAAGAATTCCCCATTTTGGAAAAAGATTCTTAATTTAATGGTATAAAGGTTGATATTCCGGTCAGTATTTTATTATAAAGATTTGATTGCTAATAAATATGGACTCATATTTTTTCACAAAGCACCTAAAACTCCCCCCATAAAGGCTTCTATCATTTTGATTATTTATTATTATTGTCGATTTTAACCGCTGAAACAAAAAAATACTTGATTTCTAATACCAGTTGCTCAATTTGAATATGTCAAAAATTCCTGTATTCATTGTTGGTATCAATCCCCGAAGCGGCACAAATTATTTATATCAGTTACTCGCATCCCACCCTGAATGCGTGAGGTCCAATCACTATGGCGAGGATTTTATTTTAATTGGGTTAGATAAGTACCTTGAATTTTATGACAAGGTAACTTGCCGTTGGAAAAAGAAGTGGCACAATGACCAAGAAGATTTCAGAAAAGCCCTTGAATCCGGGATCCTCAAGTATCTAGATCCTGTTTCAAGTCCGGCAAAGCTCATGATCACCAAGACCCCTTATCCTAACAATGCAACTCTTTTTTTAAAAGCATTTACGCAGGGCTACCTGATTGTCATCACCAGGAATGGCCAGGATCTGGTCGAATCCTATATCACTTCATTTAACAGAAAGTTCGAGGATGTTGTTAGAGAATGGGTCGGAGGGGCTCGTGTTATCGATGCGATTAAAAAAGATCCCAAAATGATGAAATCCGGAAGGGTGATCCTTTTGAAATACGAGGAACTTTACCAGCATAACCAACAGGAAATGACTCGACTTTTGGAATTCCTGCAGTTGGATGTATCGCAATATGATTTTGCGAAAAGTCGGAATTTAGATGTGATCGGTTCGTCAACTTTCAAAGGCGAAAGTGCTGAAGTAACTTGGGTTCCTATTCCCAAGGACCACACATTTAATCCACTGAACCGGTTTGAAGGCTGGAGCAAATACAGGCATTATCGTTTTAACTGGTTGGCAGGAAAATATTCTAAATCCTTGGGTTATCAACTTTATTTTGAATCCAGGAGTCCGTTGTATTATATTTACAATATCGCTCTTACTACATATAAATTAATGTTGAGGATTGGAAGAAGAACGAAAATAATTCTAAATTCATTTGGTAAAAGAAACACTGAATTAAAGCGTGCTCTCGATATCCAGGAAAAGTGATAATTGTTTTTTGATTCATAGAAAACGTTGCTGGAAAAACAACTTTCTCTTCCATATTTACTTCCATCTTTATTACTATAATGTAATTCATTGCAAGTGCGGATGAATGTAATTTCATTTGCTCGTATTACTGACACACATATCCACCATCCACACTTACAAGGCTGCCGGTCATGAAAGAGTTTTCATCCGATAATAAAAATGCTACTGCATTTGCAATTTCTCCGGGTTGGCCAATTCTTCCTAATGGCTGGCTTTTGGCAAGGTCTCTATAAACATCTTCTTTCATTGTTGAAGTGAGGTTCACATATACGTCAACAGCTTTATGAAGTAGTGGAGTATCGATGGTGCCGGGACAAATACAATTGACACGAATATTATAAGGCGCATAATCAATCGCGGTACTTTTTGTAAGCTGCCCAATGGCGCCCTTTGTCATTCCATAGATGGAGCTGCTTGCTTTTCCCGCAAATGTTTGATCCGATCCCATCAATACAATACTGCCGTGTTGCTGCTTTTTCATTACGAGTAACACAGCCTTTAGGGTAAAAAAAGTTCCTGCTATGTTCGTGTTAACTACCTCATCAAATTGCTCATCCGTTGTTTGTTCGATATTTGCAAATAAGTGGATGCCGGCATTAGCAAACAACATATCAATTCTTTGTTCTTTCTTAAATACTAACTCAACAGCTTCTTTTATTTGCTGCCTGTTTCTTAAGTCGCATTGAATATAATGATCAGCAATCTCATCTGTGGGTAATGCCAGATCGAGATTATAAACCACACAGCCTTTATCCCGGAGCAGATCTTTGGTAGCCTTTCCAATGCCGGTACTGGCGCCGGTAATCACTGCAACTTTGTTTTTCCACTCCATAGTTTGTGTTTATAGAACTAAGATAGTACATGGGCATTGATAAGGTACTTCTATATCGATGCAGTCCAACGTCCTTTAGAAACCTAATTCCCAGGAACGTCTCCTTTATGGACGTTCCGCTCTATTACGCAGGAACGTTTTTAACCACTAGACGTGTTTAATTCGCTATCAACAACACTTCCAGCATGAGGTTAGTATTTGGCTTTATTTTCTCTATGTAAAACATGGTATCTTAACAAATTATTTTTATTCCATCTATGACGTCTGCTAACCTAATTACTGAACACAAATTTCTAACTGGCGGTGGCGAAATGGGAGAACTCATTCGGTCATTTGATTGGTCAAAAACTTCTGTTGGCAGTCCTGATACATGGCCCCAAACTTTGCGTATCGCCGTACGCATCATGCTCGATTGTCCTTTTGGTATGTACATAGCCTGGGGTAAAGAATATATTCAATTGTATAATGATGGTTACCGTCCTATTCTCGGAGCCACAAAACATCCCCATGCTTTGGGCATCAGCACACGCCAGACTTTTGAAGAAGCATGGCCTACCATAGGGTCAATGTTTGAGGGTGTAATGCAGGGTACTCCGGTGGGCTTCCCCGACTTTATTTTGCAATTAGACAGGAATGGTTTTGTGGAAGAATGTGTGTTTGATTTCTCTTACAGTCCTATCCGGTTAGAGGATGGTGAAGTAGGTGGCGTGCTGGTTACTGTAATTGAAACTACTGAAAAAGTAAGAGCTGTAAAAGCATTAAAAGAAAGTGAAAGGCGCTTTCAAAATCTGGTTCGTGAAGCCAATATTGGCATTGTTGTTTTGACCGGTGATGAGATGCGTGTAGAGGTAGTAAATGAAGCATACGGCCGGTTGATTAATTTAAAGCCGAATGATTTACTGGGCAAACCTTTGTTTGATTTGGTACCCCAGGCAGAAGAGTTATTCTACCCCTTGTTGAACAAAGTAAGACTAACGGGAGAGTCATTGTACTTATACGACCAGCCTTACAGTGTAGTGACACATGGAGAAAAAAAAGAAGGCTATGTAAATATTGTTTACCAGGCCTATAAAGAGACCGATGGAACCATTTCCGGTGTGATAGCACTTTGCCAGGATGTAACCGAAACAATAACGAGCCGTATAACAATAGAAGAAAATGAAAAGCATTTAAGCAATGAACGCACGTTGCTGTACAATTCGTTTATGAATGCTCCCGCAGGCATTGCAATATTAAAAGGGGATACTTACATTTATGAATTTGCAAATGCTGAATATGAAAAATTAGTTAAGAAAAAAATTACTTTAGGCAAAACGGTGAAGGAGCTTTTTCCGGAAGTAGAACAACAGGGAATGATAGCTATTCTTAAGAATGTTTTTTCTACAGGCGAACCATTTAGTGCCAGTGAACTTCCTGTGGAGTTAAATACAAAAGGAGACAGCAGTTTAGAAAAGATCTTTCTCAATTTAGTGGTGCAGCCCGTAAGAGATGAAACGGGGAACACAGAAAGATTATTGGCGCATGTAATTGATGTTACCCAACAGGTAAATGCGAGAAAACAAATTGAGGCAAGTGAAAAGCGTTTTAGTAATATACTTTCGCAATCTATTATGGCAATTGCAATTTTAAAGGGGCCCGAACTGGTTCTAGAATTTGCAAATGAACCTATGATTGCAACGTGGCGAAAGGGACACGATATAATTGGTAAACCTGTATTGGAGATAATGCCTGAAATGAAAGAACAGCCATTTACAGAAATGCTGGATCAGGTATATAAAACAGGGGTACCCTATTATGGTTATGAAGTAAAGACAATTAACATACAAAATGGGAAGGAACTTGAGCTTTATTACAATTTTGTTTACCAACCTTTTACCGAAGCAGATAACACCATTACAGGCGTTACTATACTAGCAACCGAAGTGACCGAGCAGGTAAATGCGAAAAAACTTATTGAAGAAAGCGAACTTTTTAACCGCACCGTTTTGGAAAGCAGTCCCGATTGTTTAAAAGTTTTAGATATAGAAGGTCGCATTCAGTATATGAATTTCAACGGGCTTTGCCAGATGGAGATAGATGATTTTTCAACCTTTAAAAATAAAAATTGGTGGAGCCTGTGGGGCAGTGAAAACGAAGCATTGGTAAAAGCATCAGTAGAAAAAGCTTTAACTGGAGAAACGGCGCAGTTTACGGCATTCTGTCTAACTGCCAAAGGCACACCTAAATGGTGGGATGTAGTCGTATCGCCTGTAGGCAACGCCGGTGAACCCGTAAAACAAATCATTTCTGTTTCAAGAGATATTACAGAACAGAAGAATGCAGAACAAAAAATTGCAGAGAGCGAAGCACAATTTCGCATACTTGCCGACTCTATTCCGCAATTAGCATGGATTGCCAATGGCGAAGGATGGATTTATTGGTATAACCAGCGATGGTATGATTATACCGGAACCACGCTTGACGAAATGCAAGGTTGGGGATGGGACAAAGTGCATCATCCAGACCACATCAAAGAGGTTGTTGAGTTTGTAAAAGAAGCATGGAAAAAAGACGAAGCATTTGAGCTAATCTTTCCACTGCGCAGGCATGATGGAGTATATCGTTGGTTTCTTACACGTGCCTATCCTGTAAAAGATAGCAAAGGAAATATTGAACGATGGATAGGAACTAATACCGATATTGATGATCAGAGAAAAGTTCTTGAGCAAAAAGACGAATTTATAAGTATTGCCAGCCATGAAATGAAAACACCTCTTACCGCTGCAAAAGCTTATCTGCAATTACTTGAAATGAGCCTTGGTGAAAGTAACGGCAAGTTAAAAGTTTATGCCAGAAAAGCCAATGACTCTATCGAAAAACTAAATCAGTTGATTGTTGACTTATTGGATGTAAGTAAAATACAGGAGGGTAAAATAAATTATAATTTTACCCCATTTAATCTTAATGAACTGATCGAAAGTACCGTGGAAGACATGCAACATTCTTTTCCAGGACACACAATGATTAAAAGTGGTAAAACAGATAATCCTGTAACCGGCGACAAAGACAGATTGCAGCAGGTGGTTATAAATTTATTAAGCAATGCTATAAAATATTCTCCCGATTCAAAAGAGATTTATATTAATATAGAAGAAACAACAGGTGAAGTAACACTTTCAATAAAAGACAAGGGTATTGGTATAAACAAACAACACCTGCAGAAAATATTTGACCGGTATTACCGGGTAGAAGATGAGGGAACAAAGTTTCAGGGCCTGGGCATTGGGTTATATATTTCTAATGAAATTATTATGCGCCACAAAGGAAAAATGTGGGTAGAAAGTGATCATGGAAAGGGAAGTACATTTTACTTTACGATTCCGATTTAAATTTTTTTAAGCCAGTTCCTGGAAACGGATCCACGAGTGACGTTTCTTCGTTAGTAACATAAGTATGTAGCACCTAGTTCGATAGCATGCTTAAATTAGAAATAGCTTTTACTGCGACATAGTTAATAAGCGTTACTTTGAGGCAACATATCTTTTATTACTAATTAAATATTGATGAAAAAAGTTTTGCTTGTCGAGGACGACCCCAGTATCGGAGAAATAGTTACACTCATTCTTACAGGAGAAGGCTATTCCGTACGTTTACATACCACGGGGCTTTCAGTGCCGGAACTTGTAAAGGAATATGATCCTAATCTTGTTTTACTGGATATCGGATTACCCGGAAAATCAGGCACCACAATATGTAACGAACTTAAAGAAATAAGCAACCATCCACCAGTAGTTTTATTTTCCGCACAAACAAATATGGTTTCGTCAAACCGATTATGTAAAGCAGACGGTTGTATAGGAAAGCCGTTTGACATAAAGTCTTTTGTTGAGACAGTGCACTCATATTTAAATTGAGTAAAATGAAATGGTTCCTCCCAGGAACGTGCCTTAGCAGTAAGTATTTGTTTGAATTGTAATTCCCGGGTTAATTTGCCGCCGTGACGTTCCCAAATAATAAGCGCATATAGAAAGCATTGTCTTTCCTGAGAAGCGAATATTGATGATATAAGAAGTCAAATCAAAATATACAGGGAGAATGGAGTTTAATGCATAGCCTTATGAAAACTAAGATGTTGGGAGGCTAAAACAAAAAGTAGAACCTTTCCCTTTTTCACTTTTAAAATCAATAGTACCGGAATGGCGTTTGATTATTTCATTAGAAATATATAAACCTAATCCC
>JBDSRT010000206.1:0-15917 GCA_039929165.1 Ginsengibacter sp. | reverse complement strand
ACACTAAAGGTTCTGCTGCCTATGCTGACACAGGTATCTGGGGCAGCAAGGCCATTAAGGAAGCTAAGTTGTTTGGAGATGTACAGGTAGTTTGTTCATCTAAGCAAACCAATTATAATTATATACCTAAAGATTTTGCAGTTCCTAATAATTCAGCCTATTTCCATATTACTACTAATAACACCATTCATGGTACGCAGTGGCAGCAGATACCAAAAGTTAGTGTACCGCTTGTTGCAGATATGAGCAGTGATATTTTCAGTCGTCAATTACACTTTAAAGATTTTGGATTGATCTATGCAGGCGCCCAAAAAAATATGGGTCCGGCAGGCGTGAATCTTGTCGTGGTTAATAAAAACATTTTAGGAAAAGTTAGCCGGCAGATCCCTACTATCATGGATTATCGCAACCATATTAATGAAGGCAGCATGCTTAATACACCACCAGTTTTTGCTGTATATGTTTGCCTGCTAACACTTCGATGGTTAAAACAACAAGGTGGCGTTGCCGCAATTGAGCAAAAAAATATTGAGAAGGCTGCTACGCTTTATGCAGAAATAGATCGCAATCCTTTATTTAAAGGAAATGTAGTAACTGAAGATCGCAGCAAAATGAATGTATGTTTTGTAATGAACGACCCATCGCTTGAAGATGATTTTATAAGCTTCACCAAACAAAATGATATTTATGGTATAAAAGGCCATCGCACAACAGGTGGCTTCAGGGCTTCATTGTATAATGCGCTCCCTCTTAAAAGCGTCGAATACCTGGTGGAACTAATGCAAAATTTTGCCCTGCAACGTTCATGACTTCATCAAAGTCTATAAGCATACTTGGCTATATTTGCCAGCCTTTACAAATCACATTAATAAGGATTTAGACTATGGTGACAATTATACCTTTTAAGGCCCTGAGGCCACAGGCGCAATTTGCAAAGCAGGTAGCCTCAAAGCCATACGATGTGCTTACCAGTGCCGAGGCTAAAATTGAAGCGCAGGGAAATCCCAATTCGTTTTTACATGTTACTAAAAGTGAAATTGATTTAAAAGATAACATTGATGTGCATTCTCAGGCAGTGTATGATAAGGCCAAACAAAACCTTGAAGCTTTTATAAGCCGTGGCGTTTTGTTTACTGAAAGCAAAGCCTGTTATTATGTTTATCAGTTGGTAATGGATGGCCGTGCCCAAACGGGTTTGGTATGTTGCAGTTCGGTTGATGATTATGAAAATGATCTCATAAAAAGGCATGAATTTACCCGGCCTGAGAAAGAGCTGGACCGCATCAATCATATAAAAACAACACTTGGCCAAACGGGCAATGTGTTTATGGCTTATAAAAAAGTTGCTGGTATTGATGAGGTAATTGAAAAATGGAAAACCGAAAAAGGTGCGGTATATGATTTTACTGCTGATGATAAAATAAGACATACCATCTGGCTGATCAACGATGAAAAAGTGATTATAAAAATTTCAGATCTTTTTAAAACAAATGTAGTTGCCACTTACATTGCCGATGGTCATCACCGGGCAGCATCAGCTGTAAAGTTGCGTATGTATTTAGGCAGCGACACATCATCTGCCAATTACTTTTTAACCACGTTGTTTCCGTCAGATCAGTTGCACATACTGGATTATAACCGTATGATAAAAGATTTGAATGGCAACAGTGATGACGAGTTTTTGCACAAACTCGATGCAAATTTTTATGGTGAAAAAAGTGATGAGCCATTTTCACCAACGTCTCCACGAACATTTGGTATGTACATGAAAGGGCAGTGGTATAAGCTTTCGCTCAAAGATGAAGAGGTACCAATTGATCCGGTTCAATCTCTCGATATTTCCATTTTTGAGGAGCGACTTTTGAAGCCAGTTTTCAACATACAGGATCAACGAACAGATCTACGCATTGATTTCATCGGTGGAATAAGAGGCCTGGAGGAACTAAAGAAGAGAGTTGATTCAGGAGATATGGCCGTCGCATTTAGTTTTTATCCTGTAAGTATCGAGCAATTATTTGCTGTGGCAGATAGCGGCAATGTAATGCCACCAAAAAGTACTTGGTTTGAACCGAAATTGAGAGATGGATTATTGACACATTTATTGGTATAGTCATTTTTGTCATTGGTCAATAAGTCAATAATCGCCAAGGACTATAAAATCAATATTAAATACCCGAATGACAAATGACAATTGACTGATGACGTTATCGTCAAATGACTTAAAGATGAAATTATTTTTAATAGCCTCTTTCATTTTTGCAACTCTCACGCCGTTTGCCCAACAGCAGGACGCAAAACAGTTACATGAAACTGCTAAAAGTTTTATGCGCCAAGGAGATCTATCAAATGCAATACTTGTGCTATCCCGAGCTCTGCAACAGGATCCATCAAACCTGGAGATTAATAAGGATCTGGCCTATACTTACTATTTAGGAAAAGAGTATAGCAAAGCCCTGGAAACCATCAAACCTTTGCTTGAACGTAGTGATGCTGATGACCAGTGTTTCCAGATCGCAGGAAATATTTATATTGGCTTAAAGAATTTCAAAGACTGCGAAAAAGTTTATAAAAAAGGTCTCAAAAAATTTCCTTCCAGTGGGCCATTATATAATGATTTCGGAGGCTTTCTTATGGCTAATCAGGATAATACTGCTATAAAATATTGGGAAAAAGGCATTGAGACTGACCCAGGCTTTAGCGGTAACTACTACAACGCCTGTAAATACTACTTTTTATCGGGAGATAAATTATGGTGTGCTTTGTACAGTGAAATCTTTATAAATATCGAAATTCAGACTTCACGCACAATTGAAGTTAAAGAGCAGCTGTTAGAAAACTATAAGCGCATTTTTAGTGACCCGGATTTTTTTAATAAAGAAAAGCGGAAAAATGTTTTTGAGCAGGCCTTTGTTGACGCCTTGTCTAAACAATCGCAAATTGCTTCGGCCGGCTTAACCCCGGAAACTTTGACTATGATCCGTACAAGATTTATTCTTGACTGGAATAATAGTTTTGCAAATAAATTTCCCTTCAGGCTTTTTGAACATCATTTACAACTGTTGCAATCCGGCTTGTTTGATGCTTACAACCAATGGCTTTTTGGTTCCGTGCAAAACCTGATGTCCTATCAAAACTGGACAAGTATTCATTCAACAGAAGTCACCGCCTTAGCTAATTTTCAAAAAGGAAGAATTTTCAAATGGCCGGCTGGCCAATATTATCATCAATAGCTCAACCCGGTTTTGCATTTTAATTACATTGCTTCCTATTTTGAATTGGAGCTTATTTTATTATATTGTATGCCAATAAAGTGCACTATTGAAAACAGGTTTATAGAAAGTAACATCTTTAGTACCTGCTTGCAGTAAATTAATTGCTGATCCGTCAATAAGGCCTGAAAACTAAATAGCGTATGACTTCCATAACGGACTCTCTCAGGCTTTTCGATTGTATTGAATATCAGCTCCACAATTCTCCGATTGAAGACATGTTTGCCGCCAAAGAAAATGGCGAGTGGGTTAAATACAGCACAGAAAAAGTAGCCAGCAATATCAATAATTTAAGTGCCGGACTTTTAGAACTGGGCATAAACTGTGGCGATATGCTGCCGGAAAATCGTGATAAGATTGCAGTTATTTCTAAAAACAGGCCTGAGTGGCTTATCCTGGATATGGCTGTTCAACGCATAGGCGCAGTTCTTACGCCAATTTATCCTACCATAAATATTGATGAGCTGGAATTTATTTTGAATGATGCCAGGGTAAAAATGGTTTTTGTAAATGATGAAGATCTTTATAAAAAGGTTGATCTTATAAGACATAAAATACCGACGCTTACACATATTTTTTCCTTTGAATTGATGGAAGAAGTAAATCATTGGAAGGAGATTTTGAACCTGTCATCACCGGAGAGGTTATCTGAGGCAGCAATTACTGCGGATAAAATTGGCTTTGAAGATCTGGCGACAATCATCTATACATCAGGCACAACTGGTATTCCAAAAGGTGTTATGCTATCACATAAAAACATTTTGAGCAATGTAAAAAGTTCTATACCGTGTTTTCCTCCCGGACAAAATCTTAAGGCATTAAGCTTCCTTCCCTTGAATCATATTTTTGAGAGGATGGTAAGTTATATTTACCTTTTTAAAGGCACATCAATTTATTATGCTGAAAGTTTTGAAACTATTGGTGAAAATTTAAAAGAAGTAAAACCAAATCTTTTTACCACTGTACCAAGAGTATTAGAGAAAATATATGATAAGATAATGGCCAAAGGCCGTGAACTAACGGGCGCTAAAAAGAAACTGTTCTATTGGGCCCATGATCTTGCTGAAAATTTCGATATACAAAATAAAGGCACTTTAGTTTACCGCATGCAACTTGCTTTGGCAAATAAGCTTGTATTTAAAAAATGGCGTGCAGCTCTAGGCAATGAATTATTATGTATTGTTGCCGGCGGTGCGGCCTGTCAGGTAAGGCTCATCAAAATTTTTACCGCAGCTCAAATTCCTATTATGGAAGGTTATGGGCTCACTGAAACCTCGCCTGTTATTAGCGTAAATCGTTTCCAGGAAAAAGGGCGAATGTTTGGGACAGTTGGTCCATTGATTAATGGTGTAACTGTAGAGATTGCTGAAGACGGCGAAATATTATGCAAAGGACCAAACATTATGATGGGTTATTATAAACAACCTGAACTGACGGCTGAAGTTTTTGAAAACGGTTGGTTTAAAACCGGTGATATCGGCATGTTAGTGAATAATGTTTTTTTAAAAATAACCGATAGAAAAAAAGAACTTTTTAAAACCAGCGGTGGCAAATATGTGGCGCCACTACCAATTGAAAATAAACTCAAAGAATCGAGATTTATAGAGAATGTAATGGTGCTTGGTGCCGAAAGAAAATATACAAGCGCTTTAATTGTACCTTCTTATCCTAACTTAATAGAATGGTGCCGGAAACAGTCAATTGCTGATACGGGTAACGAAGAGCTGATTAAAAATGAAAAGGTTCTTGATATGTACAAAGATCTTATTGAAAGCTTCAATAAGTATTTTAATCATGTTGAACAAGTGAAAAAATTCAAACTGCTTCCACAAGACTGGAGCGTAGACTCAGGCGAACTTACACCAAAGCAAAGTTTAAAACGAAGAATCATCCTCGAAAAAAATCAGCACCTGGTCGACGAAATGTACAATTAAACTTTAATCCTGAAAAATCTGTTGCTCATCTCTTTCTTCAACTGGTATTTTCCTAATAAAGGTATCATAACCATCATCTACATGATCGCTATAAACGCCATAAGCATCGAGGCTGTAACCTATAAGACCATCCTTGGCCTCTATTAAATATATAATTGATGAATCAGAAGGGTCAGATTCCCCTTCAAAACGGTAAGTTTTTATAATTTTTAAATCTTCGGGGTTATAAAGTTTACCTGTACCTGCTGTAAAGCAGCCTTCAGTAATACGGAATTCTTTGTCTCTTTTTTTAAGTCTTAATTTTTCAAGAACACCACTAACTGTGGTCATTTCACCGGGTTTGTTGTTTTCTACACTTTCCATAAAAATATTATAATTAAAGCTACATACTCAAAAGTTATACCCTAATATAAGATTACACAAAGGGGTTAATGCATATTAAAGAGATTGATACACCTTAATTTTATTATAAAGCGTTTTCCTATCTATTTTTAATATTTCTGCTGCCTTGGTTTTGTTGAAGTTTACATCTTTAAGCACATTCATTATAGTATCATACTCTGCTTTAGCGGCTGCATCTTTCAGATCATGATCTTTTGGGATGTGAATTTCCTGGGCCAAAACAGGCTGTTCAACTGGCGCTGGTTGATGTTGGTAGGTAGTTGTTATTTCCCAGGGTAGAACTTTAGCGTTGATTTTACCGGAAGGTGTTAAAAGAACAGAACGTCTTACCACATTCCTGAATTCACGCAGGTTGCCCGGCCAGCTATAATTCATAAACATCGTCATCACATCATCTTCAAAGCCTTCAACATCTTTTCCAAGTTCTTTGTTGGTTCTTGTTAAAAAGAATTCTGCAAAAAGTGGTATATCAACCTTACGATTTCTTAATGGCGGAAGATTTATGGTAAACTCATTAAATCTGTGATATAGATCTTCTCTGAATCTTCCTTTCCGATAAGCATCTTGCAAATTCTCATTTGACGCTACAATAACTCTAACATCAACATCCATTTCCTTTGTGCCGCCCACTCTTTTAAACTTGCGTTCCTGCACAACTCTAAGTAATGCCGCCTGAATTTCATACGATAGGTTAGTAACCTCATCGAGAAATAAAGTACCACCATTTGCTAATTCAAAATGGCCTTCCTTATCTGTAATGGCACCTGTAAAAGCACCCTTTACATGGCCAAATAATTCACTGCCAGCCAGTTCCTTTGAAAGCGTGCCACAATCCATAGCTACAAATGGCATGTTTTTACGAAGGCTATACTCGTGAATAGTTTTCGCAATCAACTCTTTACCTGTGCCACTCTCTCCGTATAAGATAATACTGTAATTAGTCTGCGCTACAATATCAATTTGTTTGTATAATTGAGACGTTTCCCCATCCTTGCCAATCAGAAACTCCTGGTCAGCTACAACGGTGTAGGTTTGGCTTGGTTTGATTTCGCTTACTGATTGCGGGGTTGCGGGCTGCGGATGATCTTTGGCCAGTGCTTTTTCAATTACGCTCACAACTTCATCAGGTATTAGTGGTTTGGTTATATAATCAAAAGCGCCCAGCTTAATAACATCTACAGCAATTTTGATATCGGAATAGCCTGTAATGATAACTACAATGGTTTGCGGGTTTAGTTCTTTAATTTTTTGAAGCACATCCTTACCGTCTTTATCGCCTAGTCTGAAGTCGCAAAGAACTATATCAAATTTGCCATCAATAAATTTCTGAATGCCTTTTGCACCATTATGGGCTACGTCTGCCTCATACCCTTTTTTGGTAAGAAATCTACTGAGAAGCATACACATATCCAGGTCATCATCAATAATCAGGATCCGTTTTTTCATGTATTTTTAAAGCGTTTTATTAGGAATGCGAAGTTAATCTAAAACTTCGTTCTTTAACATAGCATTTGCTACGGGGATTTCCTCAGTTTTTATCCATACTGCATATTCATTGGGATAAATTTTACCCCCATGAAGTTTTGCATACACCTTTGTGAACTCTGCACCCAGGTATAAAATCAATGCACTGTAATACACCCAAACCATTATTATAATTACTGATCCGGCGGCACCATAAACCGTACTTAGGCTACTGGTACCAAGATAATAACCAATACCAAGTTTACCAATAGTAAAAAAGAAAGAGGTTATTAAAGCACCAATAAAAACATCTTTCCATTTAATTTTTGCATCTGGCAATAATTTAAACATTAAAGCGAATAAAAAAGTGGTAATTACGAAGGCTAGAACATTGTCTGATATCTGGATAAACACAACACTAAAGTCGTTTAAATATTTGCCGAGATATTTTCCGAAAGCCGATACCACGGCGTTAAGCGCAAGTGAAACCATCATTACAAAGCCAAGACTTAAAATAAGAGAAAAACTAAGCAACCGGTTCAGTATTAATTTCCACCAGGTTTTTTTTGTTTTAACCCGTAAGCCCCATATTTTGTTCAAAGAATCCTGAATTTCTCCAAAAATTCCAGTGGCACCCACCAGGAGAATTACAATGCTGGTAATGCTGGCAAAAAAACCACTGCCTGTAAGATGAATATTTTTAATGGTATCCTGTATTTGAATGGCCGCAACGCTGCCCACTAAATCTTTCATCTCCTGATAAATATGCCCTTCCATGGCTTCCCGGCCAAAAATCACCCCGCTTACTGAGATGATGATGATTAACAATGGTGCTAAAGAAAAAACTGTATAATAAGCAAGTGATGCACTGTATTTAAAAATATCGTCTTCAAAAAACTCGACAAAAACCTGCTTTATGTAATCAAATACAGTAATAATTTTCTTTCTCATTAGTCAACCCTAGATGTTAAATGCAATGGAAAATAGCAGTCGTTCTTGTTTAAAATTAGAACATCCATTCTGATCCATGAAATATCTCAAAATTTACTGGCAGATTAATTGCCCGAAAAACAAAAAAAGCAATTGGCAAACCAGATAACAGGCGATTCTGCCATCGACACACTTATTGTAGATGACGAAGTAGATATCTGTTATTTATTAAGTGGAATTTTAAGAAAATATAATTACCATCCACATTATGTGACATCACTTAGAGATGCAGATAAAGCATTATCTGATTTATCACCCGTTCTGATTTTTATTGATAATCATTTACCTGACGGATTTGGTATCGATTTCCTTTCGAAAATTAAAGCCAATAAACCACACAGCAAGATCATTATGATCAGTGCATACGATACCAGTGAAGACAGAACAAGCGCTTATGAAAAAGGAGTAGATTATTTTATTGGTAAGCCCTTCACCAGCGACGTGATTTTTAAGGCGATTCAATTTCTTGCCAACAAGTCTGCCTGATTATCATCAACTTGTAGACTTAATTCCACGCAAATAGGGAGAAATACTGAAGTAGGATAATAAAACGTAGCATTATCAAATAGATTTTTTTTGGCAAAATTTTTACTTATTTTTAAGAACATTATTTTTTAACCCTAAAACTCTTTTAAAATGGGAAATCTGTTATACCTGGTTGCGGTAGTTCTAGTTATCATCTGGGCTATCAGTTATTTCGGCGGTTACTATACCGGTGGAATAATTCATATTCTTTTAGTAATTGCGATAATTGCAATTCTCTTAAAAGTAATCAGACGTGGTGATGTATAAAATCACTTCCTGATTTCTCGTTATTTATTTAATGGATTAGTTTTTTGTTATGGAGAGTTGAATTTAAATTCAACGGAACAGCTTTTAGAAAGACTTCAAACCAAACTTGGTAAAACAAAAGATGACATTATTAAATGGATAGAAAGCATATAAACATCTCATCCATGCGTAAGAGCTCTTGCTAACAAGCAAGGGCTTTTTTATGCTCAGGCTACATTTAGATAAACTGTAAAAGTAGTGCCTTTTCCAACGTGGCTTTCTACCTGTAAATGCGCTTTATGACTAAGAATGATATTTTGTGTGTTAGTTAAACCGAGTCCATTTCCATTCTCCTTGGTAGTATAGTAAGGCTCATAAATTTTATCAACCTGTTCTCTGCTCATTCCTTTACCCGTATCAGAGAAAGAAGCCACACATTTTCCTTCCCGCATGTAAGTTCTGATTGATAGAATGCCGTGAAAAGGCTCCATAGCTTCGATCGCATTAACGATGATATTTAAAAAAGCGATCTGCAATTTCTCCTCGTCTACTTCAATTTTGCAAAGATCATCGCTATAATCTTTCATTACTTTTATACCGTTCAGCTCAATCCTGTCTTTAGCAAATTGCAAACTATTGTCTATTAAATCGTTAATAGACACACTCGATATTGCCAGCTGTGTAGCTTTTGTTGAATTTAAAAGCTCACTAATCATTTGATTGATCCTGTTGGCATTTCTCGTAATCATGTCAAGTAACAGATCAGTCTCAGGATTGCCCTCAAATTCAGTATGTAAATGTTCAGTAGCGAGATTTATATTAGTTAGCGGATTCCTGACCTCATGTGCAATGGTTCTCGATATTCTTCCGGTAGCGGCAAATTTTTCAATGCTTTTCAATTCAACCAATTCTTTATTTACACCGTCTAATTCTGTAATGCGCATTTCGAGCTGATCACGAAAAGCATTCGCATTATTTATAGATTGCATTTTTGCGTTGTTTTCTTTAGTATAAGTTACAATAGAGTAAAATGTAAGCAATACGGCTACTATTAAAGAAGCAATATTGATGATCTTGATAAAATTTGAGAATGATTCTACCCTACCTGAACGATCAATCATCGACTGTTTGTCAAGCGCCTGCAATTGTGTAACCATCTGTTCTATGGTATCCATTCTTATACGCCCTTGCGAATTAATGTATTTAAGCGTATCCGTTAATTTATAACCTGCGGATTTAATGGAATGAATACTGCCGGAAATGAAATTTATTTTTCCAAGCACTGCTACTTTCAATTTCTCCAGTTTCTCACCATGATCCTCATGAGTTACTTCCAACCTTTCTAAGTCCGCAAAGGAAGTTTTAATTATTGCTATATCCTGGTTTACCTGGTCTACAAATTTTTCATCTTTTGACAGCAGGTATCCTCTAAAAGATGACACCGCATCTTTTAAACTATAGAATAATTTATCAAGCTTATTTATATACGTATGAGTTTCTGTGATCCAATTAGCTTGTTTAATAAGCTTTTGAGTAGTATAAAATGTAAGAATATAGGAAGACAACAACAGTAAGAATGCTAACAGATAACCCCATCTTACTTTGTCAGCAATCCTGTCTGTTATAGTCATAGTTTGGATTTAACAATAAAAATTGAGGCCCGCTATTGTTTTCGTTAATAAAATCAATGGCCTTTATATGTCAGGATTGTTTGCCGCGAAATTTGCTGATAAGCCAGATAATAATAATAACCACAAGCACTACGACAATAATTGCAGACCAAAATCCTGCTTTGAAAATGTCTCCAATAGCTTGACAACTTGCAAACGTAATAGTAAGGAAAGCCAATAACGATAATAGTGATCTGTTCATTTTCATATAAATGTATTTAGTGGGTTAAGTATAAAAATATGTTTATGCTAAATATAAATCTTCATCTTATAAAACAATTATTCGCTTTTGATCTATAATTCAATTGTATTATCATATTCGGTTCCAATTTACCGGTTGCTTTTAAGAAGCCAATATCGCTGTCGGTTATTAAAGATTTGGAATAATCTGTAAGATTTTATTTTAAGTGGAAATGCTTACGAATATTAACTTAGAGGAAAATTGCTAAACTTAGGAAAACAGTTATTCCTGAAGACAGCTAAGTCTGTTTTAACCCCTTGACTTCCAAATCCTTCCTCGCAATGGGAATAATTTTACTCAGAAGAATAAAGTAATGAAGAACGAAGTTGATAATTACAACCTCTTGTATCATCAATGTTCCTCATTTAAAAGGTTTTATGTGAGTAATAAAAGATTGGCAGAATATTTTATAGTTCCATATTTGCATTAAATTTTATAACAATCATTTTAAATTTTATTTTATGAGCTCAAAACTATTGGCAGGTGTACTACTTGGTATTACCGCAGGTGCTGCTTTAGGAATTTTATTTGCACCTGATAAAGGCACTGAAACCAGACGTAAAATCGCTGAAAAAAGTGGTGAAGTTGCAGACAATGTAAAAGGCAAATACAACGAATTCGCTGATACTGTTTCTGACAAATATGACAAGGTTAAAGACAAAGTTTCTAATCTTGCGAATGAAGGAAGAGATATGCTAAACCAGGCAAGAGATAAAGGTGATGCAATGCGTTCCGATATCAGAAATACAATGAATTCTTAATAAAAGTTTTTCACCTCCGGTGACAGCATGAAATTGACAACGTATGAATAATCAACCCCACTCTATTGAGAATTTGATAGAGAGAACAAAAAGTTATGCAGAAACACGCTTTAGTATAATTAAGCTTAAAGCTGTTGATAAAACATCAGATTTTGCAGCAACGGCTATTTCATATGTGGTTGCCACAATCATTTTTCTAATCGTGTTTATTTTTATAAATGTAGGTTTGGCCTATTGGATTGGGAGAGCTCTGGGAGGCGTACACTACGGATTTTTTATAGTAGGCGCATTTTATGCTGTCATCGGATTAATATTACTCAAATCGAAAGATAAGTGGATTAAAATTCCTATCGCAAACGGTATGATAAAAAAATTGTTTGATTAGAACACTGAAACTTTACTACGATGAAGGGTATAAAAAATGGTGATGAATTAAAGGCCAAGATAGCTGAGCTTGAAAAACAAAAGGATATTGACGAAGCAGCAATAAAGTATGAGTTTAAAGAAACTTATGAAACTTATAAACCTGCTAATATTCTAAAAAATACCTTAAGTGAAGTTTCAGCCTCGCCTACATTTAAACATAATTTATTGAACGTGGCCTTAGGCTTAGGCGCTGGCTATTTATCTAAAAAACTTGTTATTGGACGCTCAGCCGGTCTATTTAAAAGAGTTGTTGGAACAGCGCTTCAATTTGGTGTAACAAGTTTAGTTGCCAAAAAAGGTGCTAAAGATGATCCACAAACAAAAAAGAGAGGCAGTCTTTTAAAAAGAATATTTTCCCGCACTAGTACCCCAAATTCTTAAGACATTTATTAATTGAAATGCCTTTATTAAATATTCCGGAGAAAATATCTCCGGTTTTTTGTATTCTGGCTACTGTGTTATGTATGGTATATTTCTTTGGATCTAATTCACTATTAACCTCTTTCCATAATAATGGCGTTGAAACGGTTGCTCCTCTCTTTGGTCTTAAGCTGTAGACAGAAGAAATAGTCTGGCCCTTGCGATTTTGTAGATAATCCAGATATATATGTTGGTCACCCCGTTTTTTCAGATTTCTTTCCAGCGTTGTAAATGCGGGCAACATTTCCTGTACAAATGTGCAGATAATTAATGAAAAATCTTTTCCCTGATCATAAGTGTATTTTTTTCCAGCAGGTATATAAATATGTAAGCCGGAAGAGCCCGAAGTTTTACAATAGCATTCGGCGCCTGCTCTGTCTAAAACTTGTTTTGTTGCAAGAGCAACTTCAACTACCTGGTTGAAAGTGTTTTTATCAGAAGGATCAATATCTATGATAAAATAGTCTGGATAATCAATCTTTTTTAGAGTAGAATGCCATGGGTTTATTTCGATACAACCAAGATTATTCATATACGTAAGCGTAGCCTGGTTATCGCAAATAATGTAGTCAATGTCTTTCTTCACCGAATCTGAAAACAATTTTTGAGATTTTACGAACGCTGGTGCTGAATCTCCGGCATCTTTATGAAAGAAGCCTTTGTCATTTATACCACCCGGATTTCTTAGCAAAGATTCCGGCCTACCTTTTAAGTAAGGTAAAATATAGTCACTTACTGAAATATAGTATTCTATAACATCCTTCTTGCTAACATCGTCATCCGGAAAATATATTTTATTTGGATTGGAAGTAATGACTTTTGAACTGCCAAATGTATAAGTGTTGCTGTTTTTAGTTTCAGCGGTTTCTGGCAGCGCTTTATTTGTTTTAGTTACTTTTTCCGTTTTCACTTCTTTTGGTTTTTTATCTTCTCTGAGATGTAAAAAAATGGGATGTCTTAATTTGCCATCCTTGGTTTTTTCAGTAAACTTTATTTCGCAAACGAGTTCAACTTTAACCCACGTAACAGGTGTGTTTGTTTTTATTCTTTCTTTAAAAGGACCCTCGTCAGTAATTAGCGGTTGTAGCAAATTCCACATTGCCTTAAGTGAGTTTGTATTAAAGCCAGAACCAGTGTGCCCTATATATGTATAAGCATCGCCGTCTTTTGTTGCCAGTATAAGAGCCCCAAAGTATTGCCTTGCACCAGTAGGCGATGTAAAACCAGCAATTATCGCTTCAGTAGTTTGGTTATGTTTAATTTTTAGCCACTCCTTTGTTCGCCTGCCGACATAATATTGACTGTCACATTTTTTTGCCATGATACCTTCAAGGTTTCGTTCCTTGCTGATATTAAAAAAAGCTTTGCCTTCTTCTTCAACATGATCAGAATACACGATAACTTCACTTTGCGGAATAACTTCTTTTAAAAGCTTTTTGCGGTCCAGGAGGGGCAGACTGTAAGTATCGTGTCCGTTGAGATGTAGAAGATCAAAAACATAAAATTTAATGGGATGATTGGGATCTGTATTGTAATACTGCAGCAATTGAAAGGAAGGCAAGCCTTCTTCATTCAATACAACTATTTCACCGTCAACAACTACGTCTGCCGAAAACTTTTTTAACTCATTTGTGATAAGTGAATAGGTTCCGGAGAAGTTTAAACCGTTTCTTGAGTAGAACTTAATAGCACCCTTGTTAACTTCAGCAATGGCTCTATATCCGTCCCATTTTATTTCATACAACCAGCCTTTATCATCAAAAGGATCTTTCACTTCTTTAGCCAGCATCGGAGAAATATAATTGCTGACGTTTTTATCTAACACTATATCATTTGTTACCGATGCTGTTGCTATTAACTTTTTTTTTTCGGCGCTTTTTTATTCTCTGCAAGCCACTTGTTTATCGGGGAGGATTTCAAGGTATCATCTTCGCTGTTATATTCTTCATGTGTAGCGCCTTTATCATCATGCTTTATAAGGAGCCAACTATTATCTTCTGCGGTTTTAAGTTTTACCAAGGCAAACTCTCCTTTTAATTTTTTGCCGGTTAAATTTACTTTAAGATTACCGGCCTTTAGACCAGCTTTAAGGTTTTTTTCAGCCGTTTTTTTATCTGATTTATCAAGGTCAGTATAGGTTCCATGATCCCAAATTTCGACAATACCTGCACCATAATTTCCTTCAGGTATAATGCCGGCAAAATCTTTATAATCAAAGGGATGATCTTCGACCATCATTGCCAGCCGTTTATCTTTTGGATTTAATGATGGTCCTTTCGGGACAGCCCAGCTTTTTAATACACCTTCCATCTCCAATCTAAAATCATAATGTAGCCTCGAGGCTTTGTGGCGCTGCACAACAAATATCAGTTTCTCTTCTGCTTTACCTGCCTTACCAGATGGCTCTGGCGTGTCTTTAAAATTTCTTTTTTTATTATAAAGTGCGAGTGCCATTAAGATGCTTTTTTACGTTTTGTATTTAAACTGGCTTTCAGCTGTTCCATCAAATCTTTTGTATTACTGTGAACCACTTTTAAAGGCGCTGTTTGTATAGTTTTGCCTTTAGCTTTCGCCTGGATTAGTTTCAATAACTCTTCAGTGTAAGTGTCTTTGTATTGGGATATATCAAATTTAGAAGACAACTGATTGATAAGAGATACAGCCATTTGCAGCTCGGCGGGTTTCACAGGCGTTTTTGTTGGTAAAGCAAGTTCTGTAGCATCTCTTATTTCTTCTTCAAAGCGTATGCGGTTCAACACCAACAATTCTTCCGTAGCTCTTAAAATTGCCAGGCCTTCTTTGCTGCGCATTACAAATGTAGAAATGCCGACCTTGCCTGTTTTTACCAAAGCCTGCCTTAGTAATTCATAAGCCCTGGTACCCGATTTATCAGGTTCTACATAGTAAGGCGTTTCATAATAAATGCTGTTAATTTCCTCTTCCTTTACAAAATCAGAAATCTCAATTGTTTTGGTTTTTTTAGCACTTGCAGCTTCGAAATCTTTGTCAGTTAATACCACATAATCGCTTTCCATTTTGTAACCTTTTACGATATTTTCCCAGGTAACAACCTTACCCGTCTTTTCATTGATGCGCTGAAATTTGATGTGGGCGTGATCATTCTTGTCCAACATATCAAGATCAAGTGTGCTGCTTTGTGTAGCACTATAAAGTTTTACCGGAATGTTTACCAAACCAAAACCAATAGCGCCTGTCCAGATAGGTCTCATAATCTATATTTTCTAAATTGTTAAAGAAATTTTTGTGCCTTAAGTCTTCTTTCGTTTAATTCTCAACATTATTAGAGAAATAGATATATACGAGTGATTTGTCGAGTAATAATTTCTACAAGGTTTACCTATTTGAAGCCGTTTTAATTTGCAGCAAGAGGCATGGTAATAAAAGTAAATTAGTAAAAGTGGCTACAAGTAATGTTAATGAGGTAAGCCAACCAAGTGCCTGCGTTCCGCCGAAGTTGCTAAAACAAAAAATAATAAAACCCGCAACCAATACCATTGATGTGTATAGAATGCTGAGGCCTGTGGTTTTTATTGTGTTAATTACTGTGC
>JBDSRT010000205.1:0-9321 GCA_039929165.1 Ginsengibacter sp. | reverse complement strand
GCACGTTTAGCAATGATGCCCTCAAGATTCATTTGTTTGGCCACTTCAAAAAATTCTGAAGCACCGGTATCAAAGCTTTCACTTAAACGGATGTTGTCAATGTCAGGCACAATACCTGATAATATTTCCCGGCGCTGGTGCAAGGGGAGATTGGTAACATCATAACCTTCCAGCCACAACACATCAAAAAGATATAAGACTAATTCACCATCTGCTTCACTGCGCCAGTTCTGCAGGTTGCCAAAATTGGATATGCCTTCATCATTCAACACCATGATCTCACCATCCAGCACAGCGTTGATATTCCACTTTTTTAAGGCATTGTTTATGGCATAAAATTTCTCATTGAAATCTTTATTGTTGCGGGATTTCATATCCACTACACCTTTATTAAGGTAGATGACAGAACGGTAGCCATCCCACTTTACCTCAAACAGCCAGCCGGGTTCATCAAAAGGTTTATCAACCAATGTTGCCAGCATCGGTTTTACATCAACGGGAAAAGGCACTTTGGTAGCCGCTTTTAATAATTGTTTGGTTGCTGCAGATAGTGTTGCCATAATTAGTGATTGCGTTTATTAGCAGTAGAAATCATGCCAAAGAATAAGTCGTCTAAAACGTAACATTATCAATCTATATTTATCACTTAAGATATTTGAAAGGAGTAGGTTTGTATATCATAAGATATTGCATGAATAACGTTGCTTTACTTGTTCACGCCTGCGATAGATATAAATTTTTATATCCTGGCTTTGCCTTCTTTTTCAAAAAGTATTGGGACTTCACCATACCATGTAATTATTATTTTGCCACTGAAGAAGCTGATGTTGGTGTCGATCATTTTAAAAACATCAAGTCTGGTAAAGGTCAATGGTCTGACCGTCTTCGAAAACTTTTGATAAAAAATATTACGGAAGACTACGTGCTTTATTTCCAGGAAGACATGTGGCTGAAGAGTGTGGTTGATGCTGACTTTTTTAAAGAATTGTTTATAATAACTCAATCTGAAAACTGGCAGCTGGTAAAGCTTCACAGTTCTAATGTCTATCAAACCACGGCGACACAACAATACATTCAGGGTTTGAATGTTACTGTACTTAATAATAAACTATCAGGCTATTTAATGTCACACCAGGTTACCTTATGGCATAAGCCTTTTCTTATTGAGCAACTATATAAGAATGAGCATCCCTGGCGCAATGAACGCCGAGGCACAAAGCGATTAAAGAAGCTGGATCCGGTGATTCAGCACATAGATTACTTTGCTGACAATGGCTCAATACCTATCAATCAAAATAAAAATATTTATAGCCGCAGCGCTTACAATACAGTGTCATTAAACGGTATGTTTAATGATAATGTGCTGCCATACATTCCGCAATTACTGGAAGGTGATAATTGGGAACGTGGCTTTGCTTTAAGATATGAAGATCACTATCATAAGAAAATAACCCATGACGGCTTACCAAAGCCAAGGAAAGAAGATGTTTTTAAAAAGATCAAGAATATGTTTACTAAATAATTATTATAACAGTTAATAGTATGGAAAACTTAAAGATATCGACAGCACAATTTGAGAATAGAAGCGGAGACAAAGCATATAATCTTTCAATGATTGAAAAGCTTACCAAACAGGCCGCTGAAGCAGGTTCTAAAGTGATCGCTTTTCATGAGTGTTCTATTACAGGTTATACTTTTGCACGTCATCTTTCTAAAGAAGAATTGCTGGCTGTTGCCGAAGTAATACCAGATGGTGAAAGCATTGATAAACTGCAAACCATCGCTGCTAAATATAATGTTGCAATACTGGCGGGGCTCTTTGAAAAAGACAGCAATGACAATATTTTTAAAGCACATGTCTGCGTTGATAAAACCGGGCTGGTGGCTAAACACAGGAAGCTGCATCCATTCATCAATCCAAATATTTTACCCGGAGATTCATACACCATCTTCAATTTATATGGCTGGACGTGTGGTATTTTAATTTGTTATGATAACAACATTATTGAGAATGTTCGTGCTACAAAATTGCTTGGAGCAGATATAATATTTATGCCGCATGTTACAATGTGCACACCATCAACACGGCCCGGTGCAGGCTTTGTAGATCCGCAGCTATGGCATAATAAAGAAGTTGATCCAACATCTTTACGTTTAGAGTTTGATGGTATCAAAGGCAGATCATGGCTAATGAAGTGGCTACCGGCAAGAGCTTATGATAACGCTGTTTATGCCGTCTTTTCAAATCCCATTGGCATGGATGACGATCAATTAAAAAATGGCTGCTCAATGATCATTGATCCTTTTGGAGATGTGATAGCAGAATGCCGCACGTTGGGTGATGACATTACTTCAGCAGTACTACCGCCGGCTAAGTTGCAACAGGCGGGCGGTTACCGGTATTTGAAAGCCCGTCGTCCCGATCTATATAACGACATATTAAGTCAGTCACATCAACCTGAATTAAAAGTGGTATGGCTAAATGATTTGAATGTATAATGTCAGCAACCTAAATAATTTGTCTCTTTAAAAATTAGCCAGCAAACCAATGCCCGCCAAAGATTTTAATTGTAATGCCGGGCTGGTTTTATTCTTACCAAATAATCTTACGTCATCATCATAGATCATATCAACACTCCATGACACAGAAAATATTTTTGACAGCTTTACATTGAGCGTGTTGGTAAAATAGAGATCAATATTTTTTGGCTTGTGCTTATAATTTGAGAAAAGATCAAGCCTGCTTTTATAACTAATATTCTTAAAGGTTTTTAAATAACCGATAGTCGCAAAAGCGCCTAACTCACTCTTTGAATGTCTACCGGGATCTAAGCCATAAGCACCTTTCGCAGACAGCGTATCGTTTTGAACTATCGTCCAGCGCTGTGTAATTGGAGACACAAAAATAGAGAGGGCAGGAGTGGGTTTATAATCAATGCCCGGGCTCAACAACACATAAGCCGGTGAAAGAAAATCTGATGATAAAGTTTTTGCCCCATTGGATTCATAAGTATAGCCCTTAAAAAACTGCGTACGAAAATTGAATAAAGCCGCCAGGTTTACCTTTTTACTTATGGCGTGCCCGTATTTGGAAAGGAAATCAAAACGGTCATCATTTTTACGGCTGCCTAGGCTGGTGGTTCTTACATAACCCAGGTTAAAATCTAAAGTGTTATCCCAACTGTTTTTATCTTTTTGATAAAAGGCGAACAGGCTTAAAATAGAATTTGATGATAAAGAGAAATCTTCGCCACCGGCTGCCCAATTGCTCAGTGAGCCTTGTGATACATTAAGACCATACAGACCACCCTTCTTCCAGGTTTTAGGAATAGTATCATTAGGATCTTTCTTAATTGTTTTATCAGAAGCTTTTTTAAGATCACTCACAGTTTGATCCTGGGCGGACGCTGACAATACAAAACACACAGCCATCGCAGATAAAAGCTTTTTCATAATAATGGTTTATGAAACAAAAATAAAATCTTTACGACAGCAATACGCCGATAGAAATTTAAACTTGATAATAATGCCGAAGGAAATTAGTTTTTGAAAGCTGAAGTATGAACTTGTTTGGAAGTTTATAGCATAAACCTAATCACCTCATAGCTATAATAAAGTTGCCGCCTGGTGTTTGGCACCTTTACTAAGTAATAAAGTTAATCTGCGTTCATAAACGGTGTGTCAAACATTCATGCAGGATAATTATAAATTTATTTTTCATTTATTAGCGTCCCAAGCTTTTTTTAAAAATATCCTTAATTAAGATAATAATTTCTACATCGGGCATATGCAACGTTAGGCTTCCATAGGTTGTCAAGTTCATGCAACAACGTTCATGGATTATCAAAAGTTGGTAAAAGATTGCCTGAAACACAGGCCTGAGGCGCAACGGCAGTTATATGAGCATTATGCCGCAATAATGCTTGGTGTTTGTTTTCGATATACCAAGTCAATAACTGATGCAGAAGATGTTTTGCAGGATGGCTTTATAAAAGTGTTTAAACATCTTGAACAGTACAGATCGCAAGGTGAACTCGGTGCCTGGATCAGGCGCATTATGGTGCGTACAGCATTGAATTATCTCAAGACAAACAGGAAATACCAGACTGACCTGGTATTTGATGAAATGCCTTTGCATCCCGTATCTACTGATGACCCGGTTGTACAACTACAGGCAAAGGAACTTTCCGAATTGATAATACAATTACCAACCGGTTATCAAACCATTTTCAACTTGCACGCAGTAGAGGGGTATTCACATATTGAAATTGCGGCTATGCTTGGTATTAGCGATGGCACATCGAGATCACAATATGCACGGGCGAGAGCGTTATTAATCGAATGGTTAAAAAAATTATCATCACAGGCACAACATGACCATTATGGCAGAACATAATTTTGAAAGACGGGTACGGCAGGAGATGAGCGATCTTGAAATTGATCCCTCAGATGCCGTTTGGGAAAAGGTGAAGATCCGTATAGAAAAAAAGAAAGACAAACGTCGGTTTTTTATGCTGTTCTTTTTACTTGGAGTGTTGCTTATAGGCGGCGGCTATTACATCTTTTTTTCATTTCAACAAATAAAAACCTCTGAAATCATTTTAAATAACAGTAAAAAGATAAACAATAATGATATTATAATTGAGAGCCAGAGCAGCAAGTCTTCTAAAAGAAATAATACGCAAACAATTGATAGTTCAATAGCCACAACAGATGTAACAAGTCAACGAAAAAAGGTTGCATCAACTACAATTGAAAGCAAGCTTACTAACATTAAAAAGACGATGAAAAAAAACAAAGTGAGCAGATTGCGTTCTGTAAAAGGTCAGCCAATTGATGATGAGCGTGATCTTGCCTCAAGAAAGGTTCTGGTAACTGACAGTAACAAAATACAAAACGAGGAGGAGAAAACAAGTCAAAATATTAATTCGCAAATTGTTGTTTCAACGCCGGCAAGTAAGAACGATAGTGCTGTTAATGTCACTGCTCCATTGAGCAAAGCTGAAGAACAGAGTGATACAGCCAAACGTGCAATTCTAACCGATGCAGATATAACGAAGGATACAATTAATATTGGGTTAAACAAGATGGATAATGACACGTCGGGGAATGTAGCGACGATCATCAAAACAAAAAAACCTGCATCAAATAATAAATGGAATGTTGGCTTTAATGGTGGCGGAGGTATTTCTTATGTTGGGAACAGTGTTTTCTCTTCTGAGAAGGCTTTGAGTTATGATTACTTAGCTGCACCAGGTTCCAACGCAAATCCGGGAGGTTATTATAGCCGCATTACGCCGTTATCTCCGGTGAGAATTTCTGGTGGCTACTTTATAGGCATAGTTGCAGAAAGGAAATTATCATTAAAAGCAACACTTACTACAGGAATCAAATATACAAACTTTGCTGTCTCAAATCTGCGAGGCAAGGAATATGATTCATTGCAGTTGCAGTTCTCAGGCAACATAAATAGATCTTATCGAAACAATTTTAATTTTATTCAAGTTCCACTCGAAGTGAATTTACAGTTAGGAAAAGGTAAGAAAATGCCGTTGTATTGGCACGTTGGTATAAGCTTGAGCACTTTAATCAGCAGCAATACTCTACAATATAAACCCGATACTGCCCGCAGTTATTATACCGACAATGCGTTATTTAATAAAATACAATTTGGTATAAACACAGGCTTTTCAATTCAGTTATTTAAAGTAAAAGACAACCCGGTTACTGTCGGCCCTTACTTCTATTATGGTTTGTCAGGGCTCGCAAAAGATGGTATTTATAGTAAACAACATCTAATGTTTGCCGGCCTACGCACTCAATTTTTATTCAAAAGAAAATAAACAGAAGGCAACGCTTTTATCAACCCTGTTGTCAAAATAAAAACTATAAGGCATGAAAAACAGTCAGCTTGTTTTCAGATCAATAACACTATTCTTAATAGTCATTTTATTTAACGGCTGTGTTAAGGATACCTGTAAAAAAATGTATTCGTATTCTTTTTATCAGCCGGTTTATAAAACTGCTGCTGAAGTTAGGGCCAACATTAAAAACAGTGTGCCGAGAGAAATTGAGAACGCGGGCAAAGTTTATATTAAGGGTAATTATATATTTCTAAATGAAGTTGATAAAGGCATCCATATTATAGATAATAGCAATCCTTCATCACCGGTAAATACAGCTTTCATCGATATCCCCGGCAATTTGGATCTGGCAGTGAAAGGCAATTCATTATATGCTGATCTCTACACCGACCTTGTAACCATTGATATCAGCGATCCACTTCATGTCGTTACTAAAAAATTTAATGAAGGTGTATTTCCTTATAGAGCTTATGCTAATGGCTTTTCTGGTGACACATCGAGAATAATTGTAGACTGGATTAAAAGCGATACAATGGTAGAAGTGTCATGTGGAAGCGGTGAAATATTTTTTGAAAAATATGGTTTCTTTTCTGCACCCCAGGCTAACAGTGTTGCTGCTGGTGGCAGCAAAAATTCCGGCTCACCCATCGGCCAAAGCGGCTCAATGGCAAGGTTCACTATAGTAAATAACAGGATGTATACGGTGTCTAATACTGACCTGAGCGTTTTTGATATTGCTGATGCCAATAACCCGGTTTACACAAATGCCTTGTCACTTAACTCCTGGATGGTTGAAACAATATTCCCCTTTAAGAACAAGTTGTTTATTGGTACACAGGCAGGCATGTTCACCTTTAATGTAAACAGACCAGATCATCCTGAATTCGAAGGACAGTTTGAACATGTACGTAGCTGCGACCCTGTAATAGCTGATGATGATTACGCTTACGTTACATTAAGTTCAGGCAGTACCTGCCAGGGCTTTAATAACCAACTTGATATTATTAAACTCAATGATTTTGCAGATGCGCAATTGATCAAAACCTATCAATTGACTAACCCACACGGTCTATCTAAAGACGGTAATCTATTATTTATTTGTGATGGAACTGATGGCTTAAAAGTTTTTGATGCCCGAAATGTAAATTACCTCAGCCAGGTTAAACAGTTTAGCGGTCTTGAAACTTATGACGTGATCGCTTATAACAACATTGCTTTGGTTGTAGCCAAAGACGGCATTTATCAGTATGATTACTCTAATGCAAATAATATTCACCTCTTAAGTAAAACAAATTTTGCTGATTAAGATAAAGATAATAGTTAGTGAGATCTTAATAATACTCATTGCTTCTTCGCAGGTGTTTGCGCAGCAGAAAAGTATTAAATATCACTCAATAAATTCGGGAGGGTTAATTGTAGGTGCAAAAGAGAATAGTGTATTGTTTCAAACGATAAATGGCATTTCCTTGAATACGTTTTACGTAGGGCTTGGTATAGGCCTGGATTATTATAATTATAATACGGTGCCGCTTTTTGCCGATGTGAGAAAAACATTCGGTAATCTAAATGCCGGTTTTGTTTATGGTGACGTTGGTTTAAATTTACCACACAAAAATAAACCCGGGGTTGATTTTGGTTATGTTACTTCCTATGATTTTAAAAAGGGATTGTATTCAGATGTTGGCGTTGGTTATAAAACAAAACTTATAAAAAAATCATTCATTGTTTTTACAATTGGGTATAGTTACAAATCATTGAAAGGTAATGCTGAAAATAAATCTTGCCCAGATTGCCAAGGGGACGTTTATCATTACGACTTTGGCTATCACAGAATACTTTTTAAAACGGGAATGGAATTTTAAAGGTTATATGGCTTGTGATCAGCCATTTTTATACTTCTCAAGCAAACCAATACCTTTTTCAGTTACATTTATTGTGGTGACTATCTTGCCATTTATATCAACCTGTTTTGTAGCTATCAAACCCCTGGAATATAGGCCAGCTGCGGAGGCGCCAAGATCGTAAAGGGTTATTTGCCTTTCTTTTGCTAATTCAATCTGCCTGCACAAAGCCAGCGTATCAAGCATGTGATTTGTAGGTTTTGATGAGGTCATAAATTAACTGTTGTCGTTAAAACACTTACACAAATTGCTTACCAAGAAGTTATTATTATCTAATCGCCCTGAATAAGAAAGCTGATGTATGCGGATGGCAATTTTTATTTTTTATACTTTATAGTTAATATAAGAAGTATTATGTTCACAACTAATGAAAACGCATTTGCTACTATTACTATCATGTCTTTCTGTAGAATGCCGTACCAGATCCAGAGTGCTAATCCTGCAAATAATACCAGCAACATACCGATCGATAGCGCTTCAGCTTTCTTTTCTTTAATTATTTTAAACAGTTGAGGCAGTAGCGACGAACTCGTTCCTATGCTTGCAAGTAAACCAATAACCGTAGTGAATGTCATTATAAAATGCGTTGAAATGAAGACAGACACTAAAGGACTGTGACACTTATATTTTAAAGTTTAGTAAGATCAATTTTTTCCAAATCCTTTCTGGCCGGCGCATTCAGCATAACGCCATCCGGTGAGAACCTTGAGCCGTGACATGGACAATCCCAGGTTTTCTCTGAACTGTTCCAACCGACAGTACATTTAATGTGAGTACATGCAGAATTTACAGCATGCAGATTAGACATTTCATCTTTATAAAGTGCGATAGTTGAGCCTTCATACTTTACAACTTTTGCTTCACCCGGCGCAAGGTCTGCCAGCTCCTTAATTTTTGAGACACTAATTTTGTCGCCAATAAACCTGGCGGTAACATCAGCAGCTTCCTTTATAAAATCAACAAAGCCAGCTACTGGCTTAATACGTGAAGGCTTGAAAAGATCCTTGTATTTGCTTTCACCTGTTACGATCAAATCTGAAATAACTTTCCCTGAAATAGTTCCCAATGTCATCCCATTACCATTAAAACCCGTAGCAGTATAAACATTTTCTTTATTGCCGGGCAGATGACCGATGTAAGGCAAGCCGTCTGTTGGCACAAAATATTGAGAAGACCATTTATAAATTACTTCATTAGCCCCAAAATGTTTCAATACATGCGCTTCAAGATTCCGAAAGCATTGATCAGTATTATCTATATGTCCTGTTTTGTGATCTTCACCACCGACAATTAAATATTCTTCATCGCCTACCTTTTGTGAACGGTAATAGTGGTAAGGGTCAAACAAATCATAACCTAAAGCCTGTGGATATTCGCCATCTTTTAATTTCACGGCACTAGCATAACTGCGGTAAGGCGCATTTCTAAAATGTAAAATATTTACACCGGGAGGTACATGGGTTGCATATACAAGGTGCTGTGCTTTTATAAATCCTTGGGTAGTTTTAATTAGATGCACGTCTCCCTCTTCAACACCTTCAACCCGGCAACCTTCC
>JBDSRT010000204.1:0-14301 GCA_039929165.1 Ginsengibacter sp. | reverse complement strand
AAAAGCTACTGCAGGCGGTGGCGGAAAAGGTATGCGTGTGGTTTGGGCCGAGGAAGATATTGAGAAGGCTTATGAAAACGCCAAGATAGAAGCTGCCGCCTCATTTAAAAATGACGGTATTTATATGGAAAAATTTGTGGAAGAGCCCCGTCATATTGAAATACAAATAGCCGGAGACCAGTTCGGAAACGTTTGTCATCTCAGCGAAAGGGATTGCTCAATACAAAGACGCCACCAAAAGCTAGTGGAAGAATCGCCTTCGCCATTTATGACTGATGAGTTAAGAGAAAGAATGGGAGAGGCGGCTATAAAAGCTGCTTCAGCCATCAGCTATGAAAGTGTTGGAACCATAGAGTTCCTGGTTGATAAGCATCGCAACTTCTTCTTTATGGAGATGAACACCAGGATACAGGTTGAACATTGTGTCACAGAAGAAGTCGTAAATTTTGACTTAATAAAAGAACAGATCAAGATCGCAGCTGGTCATAAAATTTCCGGCAGAAATTATTTGCCACAGATGCACGCTATAGAATGCCGGATAAATGCTGAAGATCCTTATAACGACTTTAGACCTTCTCCCGGTAAGATTACGGTACTTCACCAGCCAGGCGGCCATGGTGTAAGGCTCGATAGCCATGCGTATGCGGGTTATGTTATTCCTCCATATTACGATAGCATGATAGGCAAGCTTATATCCATTGCACAAACACGGGAAGAAGCCATCAACACAATGGGCCGGGCTTTAAGCGAATACGTAATTGAAGGTATAAAGACAACTATTCCATTCCATCAGCAACTTATGCAAAATGAAGATTTCCGAAGCGGTAACTTCACTACAAAATTCCTGGATACTTTCAAAATGAAGTGACCTGCTTCATTCAACTCATAATCTTTTCCCATTGTTATCCACATCTATTATTCAGGTTTTTATAACCTGAAATAATCGTGTAAGTTTGCATGACCTCCCGGATTGTCATTTCCATTATTTCCGTCGGTCTAACAAGTTTTGGTGTTATTGGTTCAGTGTTTAGACACCGTTATCCTGATTTTTAGTTTTATTAGTTAATAACCTGGAATAAAAATTAGCCAGGTGAAATAAATTTTATGGCAAAGTATATTTTCGTTACCGGCGGGGTTACATCTTCTTTGGGAAAAGGCATTATTGCTGCTTCGCTTGCAAAGCTGCTTCAGGCCCGTGGATTAAGAACAACAATTCAAAAATTTGATCCTTATATTAACGTCGATCCCGGCACATTAAATCCATACGAACACGGCGAATGTTTTGTAACAGAAGATGGTGCCGAAACGGATCTCGATCTTGGCCACTACGAAAGATTTTTAAACATCTTTACTTCGCAGGCTAACAATGTAACTACCGGACGCATTTATCAAACCGTAATTAATAAAGAAAGAGAAGGTGACTATTTAGGGAAGACGGTTCAGGTTATTCCGCACATCACTGATGAAATAAAAAGAAGAATGTTGCTATTGGCTGCCGGTGATAATTATGATGTGATCATTACAGAAATTGGCGGAACAGTTGGTGATATTGAAGGCCTGCCATTTATTGAAGCCGTAAGACAGTTACAGTGGGAAATGGGGGATGATGAATGTATTGTTGTACATCTTACACTTATTCCATATTTAAAAGCAGCCAAGGAATTAAAAACAAAGCCGACCCAGCACAGCGTAAAGCTATTAAGTGAAAATGGTGTTCATCCTGATATATTGGTTTGCAGAACTGAAAGCCCTTTAAGCACAGAAATAAAAAGAAAAATCGCCCTGTTTTGTAATGTACATCCCGATGCTGTTATTGAGGCTGCTGATGCCTCTACTATTTATGAAGTTCCGCTTTTAATGTTGAAAGAAAAGCTCGATCTCATCGTGTTAAAAAAGTTGAACATAACTAATTATAGTGAACCTGATCTTACAAAGTGGCGTGAGTTTTTGGATAAAGTAAAACGTCCGTCTCATAAAGTAACCATTGGTCTTATAGGAAAATATATAGAGTTACAGGATGCTTACAAATCTATTCTTGAATCATTTATTCATGCCGGCGCAATGAATGATTGTAAGGTTCAGGTGTTAGATATTCACAGTGAATTTATTACAGAAGATAATGTTGGCGACAAACTTAAAGAGCTTGATGGCTTATTGGTAGCGCCTGGCTTTGGTTTTAGAGGTGTTGAAGGCAAAGTTGTTGCAGTAAAATATGCAAGGGAAAACAATCTGCCTTTTTTTGGTATATGCTTAGGTATGCAAATGGCAGCGATAGAATTTGCGAGGAATGTTCTTGGAATTGAAGATGCCAATTCAACAGAAATGAAACCAGATACATTAAGCCCGGTGATTGACATGATGGAAGAACAAAAAAAGATCACGAGTAAAGGCGCCACGATGAGACTTGGATCTTATCCTTGTCACATTAAACCCAATACGTTGGCGGAGCAGGTTTATAATAAATCAGAAATTTGTGAACGTCATCGCCACCGTTGGGAATTCAACAATGCTTACTTACAAAGATTTGAAGAAGCCGGCATGATCGCCAGCGGCGTAAATCCGGAAACAGGATTAGTTGAAATTATAGAATTGCAGGATCATCCATTTTTTATCGGTGTACAATACCATCCTGAATTAAAAAGTACTGTCGAGCAACCACAGCCGATTTTTGTTGGCTTTATAAAAGCTGCCAAAGATTTTACAGAAGCCAAGAAAAATAAGGAGCATAAAATCCTGCACACGGAGATGATCTCATCTGTTATCTCCAGGTAGTCATTAGTTCGAATTCAGGACAAGATGTGAATGATATACAGTAGAGCTATCCAACGTAGCGACTATAAGTATAAAGTTTCGGATCATTACTAATTTTCATGTTTACTGATGATTTCTTTTTTCATCCGTTGCCACAAGCCGTCAAAAGTTTCTTCAGAATTATGTTTCCATGATTGGGCAAAAGAGCGGATTTTGTCTGCCTGTTTTTCAGACGTTTCTGCAAAAAATAATCTTACAATTTCACTGTCGTTATCAAAGGCCAGTGAATTATACAACTCCTTAAGTTCTCTTTCCCTGTTGATATTTTTTAAGACCATCTGTTTTTCCATTGCTTCTCTTGCAGCAACTTTTTCTTCATAAGTACCAGATGGCAGCAAACTTTTAGATAGAACAGGTAATAATTCAATTAAAATTATAATTGCCACAAGCAAATAATAACGGTATTTAAGAGCACTATTATTTTCAGTTAGGTTATTAAGCGCTTCTATCCTCGTTAGAAAGCCATCGTTAAAATAAGTTATGAACAATTTTTCTTCGGCTGCCTGTTGCGCATTCAGAGTATCAAGTGCTGCATCAATTACACCTTTTTTTTCGTTAGAAATTTGTAAAGTCTGTGTATAATCCGCTTCCAGTTTTTGATATTCGTTTCGTTTTGCAATAGCAACATCTTTTACACCGATCTTACCGGTTCCGCCACTGCCATCGGTTTCAGATAAATAACTATTCCTGGAAATTACAACACCGTCGTATTTATCATTGAGAGTTTTCTCAAGAGATTTTTTATCAGTAAGTAGTTCGTTTTTCCTGTCTCTATATAAGGCCGTTAATTCACTTTTTTTAAGTTGCTTTCTCCTCTCATTATCGAGAGAAGCCTGCAGTTTTATTTCCTTATCAAAAAGAAATAACAACGCCGGCTGTGCCATGAACGTACCTAAGGTGATTGCAAGAACACCTCTGAATACCAGTGGAAAAATTTTGTTTTTGTTAGATGAGGTTATGCCTTTAATTAAGGCTCTGTCTATGGTAAGTATTATAAGCCCCATTATAGCGCCAAGAATAACGTAAACAAGAACGTTTGTAGTTACCGTCGAAAAAAAATAGGTCCAGGCAAGTGTTGCAAAACTCCAGGTTGCTAGTACGGTTGTACCAATAATTTTATAACGGTTTCGGTCAATAACGCAATCAACCAACAGTTCTTTTTCTGCTGTTGAAAGCCACCATAAAAATTCGGTAAAGGCTGACGGCGTATAATTTTCACGCTGAGAAACGGACACTATTTCCTTGCTCATAAAACTAATTTATAAGTATAAGTTTCACATGCTTTGTGACTTAAGTAGAAGGAATAGTTGAAGTTGAAAAGAAAAGCTGGCCGTTAGGTTGGTACAAACATATCTATATTTTATTCCGTTAAAAGCAACAGTTTATGTTGCAACAGAAAATTAACAGTTTGAGGTCATATTCATTTAAACTTTGAAACACATACGAATGTCTTATCACTATCTTTATTTGACATTAAAATATAAGTTTAACAAGCTTCTCATATGAAAATATCCCTACTTACATTTTTTGCTATCAGTCTTTTTTTTAGTTCTAATCTAATTGCGCAAACGAAGGGTATGGGCAGAAGCGACGCAGCAGCCAAACCGATACTTGATGGTGTCAGTGCCAAATTCAAAACTTATAAATCAGTCACTGCGAATTTCAATTTGAAGATCGAAAATGTTTCTGGTAAACTTATTGGCTCAAAATCAGGCAACGTAAATATGAAGGGTAATAAATATAGAGTGTCAGTTACAGGACAGGAAATATTTTTTGATGGCAGTACAATATGGACCTATGACAAATCCAGCAATGAAGTTCAACTTACAAAGTTTGATCCATCGTCTGCCTCTGTAACGCCTCAAAAATTGTTTACCAATTTTTACGATAAAGATTTTTTATACAAACTGAATGACGAACCGGCCCCAGGTTCTAAGTTTTACGAAATAGAACTTACACCTATTGATAAGACCAAACCTTTTTCTAAAGTGCTTTTAACTGTAGATAAGAAGACAATGAATATTAGCAACTCAAAAATCTTTGAAAAGAATGGTAACAGGTATACATATTCAGTAACAAGTATAAAAACAAACACAGCCCTTCCCGATGATAAGTTTGTTTTTGATGCAAAGCTGTATCCTAAAGTTGAGGTGGTTGATCTTAGATAATTAATTTTTATTTCCCCAGCGGAAGGAATTGATATCTAGGCCTGCAAGATCTAAAACCCTGTCTACAACAGTAAGTGCTACTTCATCTATGGTTTTGGGAACACTGTAAAATGATGGTGTTGCAGGACAAATCACGCCACCTGCAAGTGTTATCTTTTCCATGTTTTGCAAGTGTATTAAATTATACGGCGTTTCTCTTGCTACACATATCAGCCGTCTTCTTTCTTTTAATATAACGTCTGCGCTTCTTGAAATCAGATCGTCAGAAACGCCCGCTGCAATTCGGCCTAACGTACCCATACTACACGGCGCAATTATCATAATATTATATTTTCCTGAACCGGAAGCAAATGGTGCATTGAAATCTTTTGAATCAACCAGTGTAACATTGTAATCGTCAAAATTTATAGATGGCAATTCCGTCTTCCAAACAACTTTTGCATTATTAGTCATCACCACACTTAACTCCTGCCATTGATCTTTTATTTGTAATAATCTCTCAATAATCAGCCTGCTATATATTGAGCCACTTGCACCTGTTACTGCCAATACAATTTTGTTCATCCAACTAAGATAATCTTAAATAAAAAGGTTTAAATAAATCCAATATTTTATAACTACGTACGTTTTATATGCGAACAGAAATTTTAAAATAATTTTTTTTCTGCATCCAATAAAAAGCAACCGATACCGTTTTATATCCAGACAAAATGCTCAATCTTATTCCGCTCTTTTTTTACAGCTTGACCCTCGGAAGTTTTTCTGATGTTGAGAAAATTGTAGAGGAACCGCATTGGTCAAGTTTAAGTGTTGTTTCTCAAAGATTAAATCAGCAACAAAAACCTGTGCTTATAGATCTTTATACAGACGGGTGTCACTGGTGTAAGGTAATGGATAAGAAAACTTACACTAACGATAAGGTGATAACATATTTAGAAGCTAAATTTTATATCGCTAAAGTAAATGCGGAAACGAAGGATGTGGTAAGCTGGAAAAATAAAGATTATGCTTACAACAGTCTTTATAAGATAAATGATTTTGCACTTTATATCACAAACGGGCAGACAGGTTTTCCGAGTACGGTGATAATAACGGATAAAGATGCAGAACCAATTCAGATCGCAGGGTTTCTTGAACCAAAGGAACTGGAACCAATTTTAAAATACTTCGGCGAAGGCGCTTACTTAAAGCAATCTTTCCCGGATTATAAAAGACACTTTAAATCAACATGGTAGGATAAAAATATTATAAGCCGTGAAAACGGTTTCAAGTCGGTTTTTCATAGGATATTGGATTATATGGGGGTGAATTTCTATTCGGCCCCTTTTTATTTGTGTTAAAGAAAAATTAAAGAGAAAAGAGAGTGCAACTTAGATATTCCACCTACTGTCTATTAAACAGTTAGATAAATGGTTAAGATTTTTGATTAGTTCCGGGCTTCTTTTTAGTCGCCCGGATTTTTTTTAGACCACTACATTTCACCTTTCATACCTTCTCCGGCTTCAGCCATATCAGGAATTTCTTCAGCTTGATAGGCGCCATCATCTAATTTCTTTTTGGTTTCCTCAAACGCTATAAGAGTAAGTTCAGTGTCTTCATCAGTGTGGACAGCAGTTGGTATTAATCTGAAAATAATCTGGCCTCTGGGAATTACAGGGTATACAACTACAGAACAAAAAATATTATAATTCTCTCGCAGATCCATTAACATACCGGTAGCCTCAGGCAGGTCACCTTTCATAATTACCGGTGTAACCGGGCTGTTAGTAGTACCAATATCAAAGCCTCTTTGCCGTAAACCATTTTGAAGCTTATTAACGTTATGCCACAATTTCTCTCTGAGTTCCGGCATCGTTTTAAGCATATCCATTCTTTTTATCATGCCCTCAACAATTAGCATGGGCAGGCTTTTCGCAAATATTTGTGAACGGACATTATATCTTAAGTAGCGCAGCACAGCGGCATGGCCTGCTACAAAGGCACCGATGCTACCCATGCTTTTTACGAAAGTGCTGAAGTAAAGATCAACGTCGCTTTGGCAACCTTGCTCTTCATCTGCGCCCCCGCCTGTAGGGCCCATTGAACCAAAACCATGAGCATCATCAATTAATATTCTAAAACTATATTTTTGCTTTAACGCCGTTATTTCTTTTAATCGTCCCTGGTTTCCGCTCATGCCAAACACACCTTCTGTAATGAGCAAAATACCGCCGCCACTTTTTTCAGCGGCTGCTTCGGCCCTTTTTAATTGTTTTTCACAATCTTCTACATCATTGTGTTTATAGGCATAACTGTAGCCGAGATGGAGACGAATACCATCTACAATGCAGGCATGGCATTCTTTATCATAAACAATAATGTCCCGGCGATTTACTAAAGCATCGATGCAACTCATTATGCCCTGGTAACCAAAATTTAAAAGCATAGCATCCTCACGATTGATAAATGCTGCTATAGTTTTTTCAAGATCTTCGTGCAGATTTGAGTTACCACTCATCATTCTTGCCCCCATGGGATATCCGATTCCCCATTTTTCAGCTGCTATAGTGTCAACAGCTCTTGTCTCTGGATGATTAGCGAGTCCGAGGTAATTGTTTAAACTCCATACAATTTTTTCTTTCCCTCTGAAAAACATTCTGCTGCCTAATTCTCCTTCAAGTTTCGGGAAAGAAAAGTAGCCATGAGCTCTCTCATAATGCTTTCCTAAAGGCCCGGCATTTGATATTAATTTTTCAAAAACATCCATAAAAAGCGCTGTTTATAAATCGAGGGCAAAAATAAGGGTTTACATTTAATGCCTTATTTTGCTGATATGTACAACCCGAAGTATAACAACAGATCACAAGGAAATTATGGTATAAGTTTTTATTCACTAACCTTGTTGCTTTGTATTCTTTCATTTAGTAATATAACCCTGGTTGTTGCACAGGCACAGATAAAAAAGGCAGCTAAGCCAAAGCTTGTTGTCGGTATTGTGATAGATCAAATGCGTTGGGATTATTTATACCGTTTTAAGTCGCTCTATTCAACAGGAGGTTTTAATCGTTTAATAAACGAAGGCTTTAGCTGCGATAATACTATCATTCCATACATACCAACTTATACTGCTCCGGGTCACACCTGTATTTATACCGGAAGTATACCTGCTATAAATGGTATAGTTGGTAATAATTGGTTTGAGCGTTCCATAAATAAAAATGTGTATTGTACTGACGATTCTTCTGTATCAGGCGTTGGCAGCAATTCTATTTGGGGCAAAATGAGTCCTAAAAATTTATGGGGAACTACTATTAGTGATGAACTTCGGCTCAGTAATAATTTTCAATCCCGGGTTATAGGTATTTCACTTAAGGATAGGGGAGCAATACTGCCGGTCGGGCATAGCGCCAATGCTGCTTATTGGTATGATGATGTCGCAGGAAAATGGATAAGCAGTACTTATTATATGCAAGCTTTACCGCAATGGGTTGATGAGGTGAATAAAAAAAATTACCCAGCTTCTGTTGCGGGAAAACCGTGGGAAACTTTACTTCCTATTGAAAAATATACGTTAAGTGCGGTAGATAATAACAAATATGAAAACAATATAGATGGAAAACCCCCGGTGTTCCCACATACGATCGCTGCAAATTCCGCGACCAAGTACCAGGAATTTAAATTTACGCCCTATGCTATTACCTACACTTTTGATATGGCTTCAGCAGCTATTACAAATGAAGAGCTGGGTGGAAAAGGTGTTACGGATCTGTTAGCAGTAAGTATTTCTCCAACTGATTATATCGGTCATTCATTCGGTCCTAATTCAATTGAGATTGAGGATACCTATCTTAGATTGGATAAAGACATTGAAAAGTTTCTTTCTGTGCTTGATCAAAAATTTGGTAAGAACAATTACCTGGTTTTTTTAACGGCTGATCATGGAGTGGCGCATGTTCCAGCGTTTTTGCAGGAACACCACATTCCCGCTGGTGTTTTTAATGAGTACGGTTTAACTGATGAAATTAATAAGGCTGCTGAATCTGCGCTTGGTGTAAAAATCATTGTAAAGGCTGTAGAAAATAGCCAGGTTTATATCAATACAGATTCCACAGCTTATAAGAATCGTAGTCTTAGTGATATAAAAGCTTTTGTGATAAACTATCTCAAGGCAAAAGATTATATCAGCGATGTATACGAAATGGAGAAAGTGTCAAAAGCTTCCCTGCCGGACGTTTTAAAAACGAGAATTATTAATGGCTTTCAGCCGAAGCGCTGTGGTGATATTGGCTTTATTGCAAAGCCTAATTATTTTAGTGGCGGTAGTACAGGCACTACTCATGGCTCCTGGGGTGGTTATGATGCTCATATTCCTTTACTCTGGCTTGGCTGGAATATTAAAGCGGGTAAGACAGATGATGAAATTTTTATGACAGATATTGCGCCTACGCTTGCTGCTCTCTTAAATATTCAATCGCCCAGTGGCAATGTTGGTAAGGTGATCAAAGAAGTTATACAGTAATTTCCTTTTTCTTTTTAGCTCTTAAACGCTTAAGTAATTTGCCGCGCCTGGCGTAAGTAATCTCGTCGCCCATCAACTCACCATATGGTTTTAGATCATCGATCCTGTCACAGATCACTTTAAGGATAGCAATAACCGGTATGGATAAGAACATACCTGAAACACCGGCAACAGCCCCGCCAACCAGTACGCCGAAGATTGTTATTAAGGCATTGATCTTAACTCTTGAACTTACTATTTTAGGCATTATTATATTATTATCAAAAAACTGCACCACTGCAAGAACTACTGCCACCCAGATTATTTTACTTATATCATTAGATGTAGTTGCAGTTACCAGCATGCAAAACACTGATGCGATTAACATACCTATGTAGGGAATAAGATTAAGTATTGCTGCAAGTAATCCTAAGAAAAAGGCGTATTGAATACCAACAATAAAAAAGCCAGCTGTATTTATTGCTGCAATAACCGCCATTTCAATTAATAGCCCTGTCATATAACCCTGCACAATTAACCTTGATTCCGTAATAACTTCCTGCACTTTAGGCTTATGCGTGTCAGAGAAGATATCAATCATAAACTTTTTTATCATATCTCTATAATATAAAATCAGAAAAGTATAAATAGGTAGAAGTACAAGTGTAAATAAAGATTCGGTGATTGTTATGAAGGTTTTACCAATGTAGCCGCCTTTGCCATCCTGTATTTCTGAGGTGGCTTGCTCCAGGTATTCACTTTGCTCACGTCTTGTTAAATGAAATTCCCTGTAAATATATTTTTGGATAGTTCCCAGGTGTTTGTTGAGTTGTCGTTTTAAAGTTGGTAGATCATCAACAAAATCAGCTATCTGCGTGGAAAAAAAATACACCACAATCACAATAAATATAATTGCAATGGTAAGGCTGATCATGATGGCCATTACCCTGCTGGTTTTACGTTCAAGCTTTTTATTTATTGGTAAGAGAAGCATCGCCAGCAATACCGAAAAGGCTATGGGAACAAGAATATCTTTTCCAATAAAAATGAGAAAGCCAAAGGCGATACTACAAAACAACACCAGGTAAATTTTGCGGAGATAGGGGTAATCAAATTGGCTTTGCATGTATGAATAAGTAAATCGTAAAAAATCAATACATAAATTATATAAACGGATAGGAATCTATAAAATTTCTTTCAGAATAACTTAATTTAAAGCAAGCGGCTATGCAGCTTTTTCCTACAAAAGTTTTAATGATGGATTTTTGCAAATAAAGCCGTTAGTAATGTTGCTCATGTCTAAATTAAACTTAACCAAATTAAATAATGATTTGCAACCCGATGCTTAATTATGCAATTTAAGACAGTCGCATTTGCTGTTTCAGACAGATCTAAATGGTTTGCAGGCGTGAACAGCATCAGGTTTATCCTTGCTTTAGTAGTATTGCTCGGGCATGCTGATAATCCAATCGCAGAAAATTTAAGAAATTCAGATTTTGTTTTAGCAAAGTATTTCGGTTTATTACTCAGCGTATCTTTTGTTGGCGTGGTAGCGGTTATTGCCTTTTTTATTATTTCAGGTTTTGTAATTCATTATCCCAATAAAAACGGTATTCTAAGCCTTGGATCTTTTTTTATCAGTCGTTATTTAAGAGTACTTATTCCTTTAATTGCGTTAAAAATTTTGGGGATACCTTTTGATAACCCGGAAAATGCAGTTGTATGGAGTTTATACTGCGAATAGTTTATTACACCCTTTATCCGCTCTTATGTATTATTAAAATATCATGGAACATAAAACTGCTTCTTGCATTTTTATTGGCGATAGCGACTGCTTTGATTGGTGCACGAAACGACCTTACGTCTATGTTATCGCATTCCGATGTAAATTATGATGGTAATGTATGGCAATTGGGGAATTATTTTACGTGGATCATTGGTTTACCGATTTGGCTTTTAGGTGTTCGCCTCGCAGAGAATATTGATGCGTTAAATCAAAGAGTATCATATTGGCAACTTCTTTTAACAAGATTGGTTATCGCCGTGCTTGCTTCAATTGTTTTAATCATGAGATTTCATTTTTATGTGTCGTTCATTTTTACGCTTTTAATCGTGAGCCTCCCTCTTTATAAATGGCTTGAAAAGGAAATATGTTACTACAAACACAACGTGCCTAGTAAATATTTAGAAAGTTTTGGGCAGTTTTCGTATTCGTTATATCTATGCCATCCGTTAATTCTTGCGTTACTTGCAGCTTATATCCCTCTAAACAACTATTCTTATTTTATTTACATCGTTATTACACTTATTATTTCATATCTATTTTATCTTCTATTGGAAAAACCTGCTCATGCATTGGCTCGAAGGCTTAGCCGGCAGGCAAAACCACAGCATCTTTTTAGGAAATAAAACGAAAATCCAGGGAGCATAAATATTTTATATGGCGCAGAGATTAAAAAGAATAGTTCAGATCTGCATACCCGTTTTGCTTGGACTGTTTTTAATTATCGAAGTATTTCTCAGGAAACATTATGGTTTTTGCAACGATGTTTTGTATAAAGAAGATCCTGATTATGAATATATCATTGTGCCCAATCAGAAAGTATTTAGGATCGGGAAGAAAATTGAATACAATAGTTTATCAATGCGATCAAGCGAAATAGACACGAATAGCTTAACCGTTAAAATATTAGGCTTTGGAGATTCAGTAATAAATTGTGGAGTTATAATTGACCAGGATTCGTTAGCTACAACGCTATTAAGTAACTCATTATCAAAAGATGGTAAAAGAAAATTGCAGTTCTTAAACATATCGGCTAAATCGTGGGGGCCAGATAATTGTTATCAATATCTGCTTAAGCATGGAAACTTTGGCGCAAAAGCAATTTTTTTATTTGTTAACTCACCGGATGCTCATGATACAATGACGTTCCAAAAAATAGTTGGTATAGATATAGATCATTTAAACAAGCAATACAACCTGGCTATAGCAGAATTTTTTGATCGCTATATTGTAACCAGGGTAAAAAATTATTTCAGAAAAGATGAACAACCTACCGGAATAAACAGCATAACAACAGGGCCACAGAATTATAGCGATGATAAATATTTTAACGGTGGATTTATGTCATTTCTAAAGTATTCACGTCAAACAAATATTCCACTATACCTCTATCTTCACGCTGACAGGGCTGAGTGTATTGACAGAACCTATTCAAATGAAGGCAAAGAAATTATTCAGTTCGCACAAGTAAATAACATTAATATTATTAAGGGGATAGATGCTGGATTGGACAGTTCAGATTATGTTGACTTTATTCATATAAAAGAAAGTGGGCAGCGCAAAATAGCTCAAGCGGTTTTAGATAACATTCTGCAAAATCCTACAATATATAAATGGCCATTTGATTAATAAACTCCTGTAATAAAAACCCCGTGAAAACACGGGCTTAACCAGTTGTCCCACGATTATTATTTTAGTTAAAAGATTGGCCATAAAATCAACGACTTACAAAAATTTATATAATGGAGGGGATCGGCAGGGGGAATTAATGTATACAACATTCAAAAAATTCGCATTTAGTGTAGGAACCGTTATCAATGCATTAACCTACATATTCAACTGGTGAAATTTTAAGTCATTTAGTTAATGCTCCGACTAATAATGTGATACTCTTGGGAGAGGTTATTTCAGAGGAAAAAGAAAGCCTGGCTTATCGGTATGGAACTAATGCAGCAATTAATTTCATGAAGGCAGTTATGATGAAAGCGTTGGAATTGCAAAATTTATATAATTGACGAATGAGCATCGATAGTATTCCAAAGGAAATAGACATAAGAGGGGCTGCCTTGAAACTATCTGTAACCATCGAAAGTGTCCTAATGAAGATTGTTTATTTTAGTAACTCCGATCAATATTCAAAGAGAAGAGCAAAAACATTGCTTTTGGAGGGGTGCATGTTCGGGGCAGAAAATTTCGAGAGTTAAAGAGGTGTTACACCGATTCCACCCAGATTTGTTAGACAGTAATCAACTGTTGTTTGATGATTTAAACACATTCAAATCGTTTAGAAACCAGATGGCTCATTGTGCGTTTACGTGGGGCAAGAGTATAACTGAATTCCAATTGTGGGATATTCAGAAGATGAAAATCATTTCCAATTTTATCAGCCTCGTACGGTCCAGGTTTTCGAAGTCTTCATGGCAATGGAAAAGGTTATAAAAGAGATGATTCCTCCTTTAACAGCGCTTTTAATGGAGATTGAATATCGACTTGAAATAGAGAATCCAAATATTTACAGAGCGTTAAGATCAGAACATAATGGTCCGGACGCTACTTAAATTTACACATTAACCTTATTTAATTTACACTTTATCAATTCAATCTTTCCGACGAACAGGAGCAAGCGGAAGCCGTTCGGTCCGAGGTTCATATTGCAGACCGGGAAGATGATGAACATAAAATATTACTTTATCAAATCAATGGCCGGAGACGTTTATGTAGAAGCGTTCTATCATAAGGAATATGAAGTACTGAGAAAATTCAGACCGTTTAAATCAACGAATCAACTTGAGCCATACACAAATCAAATTGACCTGGTTAAACTTTTGAATAAATAAGTTGAGTTTATAGATCCCCCAATTATATCTGGCCCGGGTCTTCGTTCCACTTCAAGTTTGTCTTCGATAGTAATGTTATTTATAGGGATCGCTCGTTGCTTGAGGATCATCAAAGTCCAAGGCCATAAAATGATCGCCGCTTGTCTGTTCCCATCTGTTAATAAATGGCAATGAGATTCATAATATTTCGGACGTGCAAGCGTTAAATTGCTAAATCCGCCCGTC
>JBDSRT010000203.1:0-3239 GCA_039929165.1 Ginsengibacter sp. | reverse complement strand
AGTTGAGCGAACGCAAATTATTGCAGATTAATATTATCCCGAATGTTGGTTATAACAAGGATACTAAGTCCAAAGCCAATGGAGAAAAGGTATCGCTGCTGAATTTTTTACCTGACAATACAATCGTTTGGACTGAAGACTGGAATTTTATAAAAGAAAAGATTGAACAACATAATGAAGACGTCGAATTGTTTTTTGACACACAACCAGCACCTTCCGATAAATCCCATGAGGAAGATTCGGCAGATGTAGCCGACGTTACCAAAAATGATTTTGTTAGTGCTGCGACTCTTGAAAAACAGATCGGCGATAAACATGTATTTGAAATTGGCGCCAGGTCTTACTTTACGAAAGATCTTAATGACATTGACACCGCGACTAAAATAAATTTTACAACAAGGCCGCAACCATCGTTCAACAGGCAGTTCAACTTATTGATTCAAAATCTTTCAGATTTTGAAAAGAAGAAATACAACATTTTCATTTTTGCAGATAACCCTAAGCAACTTGAGCGGCTGCATATTATTTTCAATGATTTGAATGCTGAGATCCAGTTCACACCAATTCCAACCTCTATTCATGAAGGTTTTATAGATGATGATCTTAAAATAGTTTGTTATACCGATCACCAGGTTTTTCAGCGCTATCATAAGTTTAGGGTAAAGCAGGCGTTCAACAAGAATAAAGCGCTTACTTTAAAAACACTTCGAGAGTTACAACCCGGCGATTTTGTAACGCATATTGATCATGGGGTTGGCGTTTACAGTGGCCTCCAAAAAATTGTGCAGGCAGGTGTAAACGGAAAACCAGATCGTTTGCAGGAAGCTGTAAGAATTGTTTATCGGGACAATGATCTGCTGTATGTAAACATTTCCTCTTTACATAAAATAAGCAAGTATAGCGGCAAAGAAGGCACGGTGCCAAAGATGAATAAACTCGGCAGCGATGTTTGGAATAAATTAAAAGATAAAACCAAGAAGCAGGTAAAAGATATTGCTACCGACCTAATAAAATTATACGCTCAGAGAAAAAGCCAGAAAGGTTTTGCACATTCGCCTGACAATTATATGCAGACAGAACTGGAAGCCTCGTTCCTGTTTGAAGATACGCCTGACCAAAGCAAAGCAACGGCAGATGTAAAGAAAGATATGGAGAAAGCTTCCCCAATGGATCGCCTAGTTTGTGGTGATGTTGGTTTTGGTAAAACTGAGATCGCTATCAGAGCCGCTTTTAAAACCTGTCTTGATGGTAAACAGGCAGCTATTTTAGTTCCCACAACTATCCTTGCTTATCAGCACTATAAAACTTTTGGAGAACGGCTTAAAGATTTTCCGGTAACTGTAGATTATATCAATCGCTTTAAATCTTCCAAAGAAAAAAAAGAAACACTGGCTAAAGTTGTAGAGGGAAAGATTGACATCATCATCGGCACACATGCTTTGTTGGCCAAAGATGTAAAATTCAAAGACCTGGGGTTGATGATTATTGATGAAGAACAAAAATTTGGTGTAGCTGCCAAAGAAAAATTGAAGCTGCTACGAACAACTGTTGATTCACTGACATTAACGGCAACGCCAATACCAAGAACATTACAGTTTAGTTTGATGGGTGCCAGGGATTTGAGTATAATCAATACGCCGCCACCAAACCGTCAGCCTATTCAAACCGAGGTGCAAACTTTTCAACATGAAGCCATTCGTGATGCGATCTACTATGAAACTGAACGTGGCGGTCAGGTATTTTTCATTCATAACCGTGTTATTGGTTTGCCCGAAATGAAATCTTTAATACAAGGCCTTTGCCCGGATCTCAGCATTGCCTATGCGCATGGGCAAATGAGCGGCAAGAGTGAAACCGGCAGCGATCAGCTCGAGGATATCATTCTGGATTTTATGGATCGCAAATATGATGTTTTGGTTTGCACGAACATTGTTGAAAGCGGCGTGGATATTCCTAATGTTAATACGATCATCATTAATAATGCCCACCAGTTTGGCTTAAGTGATCTGCACCAGTTAAGGGGCCGTGTTGGCCGCAGCAATAAAAAAGCTTTCTGCTATTTATTGGCTCCACCTTTAAGTACGTTGCCGGCAGATAGCCGTAAGCGTTTAACAACATTAGAACAATACAGTGATCTTGGTAGCGGTTTCCAGATCGCCATGCGGGACCTTGATATAAGGGGCGCGGGAAATATGTTGGGTGGAGAACAAAGTGGTTTTATAGCTGAAATTGGTTTCGAGATGTACCAAAAAATTCTTGATGAAGCGATTAGAGAACTCAAGCGTAAAGATTTCAAGGAATTGTTTCGGGAAGAAATTTCAAAAGAAGATGATTATGTTACGGATTGTACAATTGATACTGACCTGGAAATTTTAATACCGGATAATTACGTTGAAAGCATAACAGAAAGACTTTCTTTGTATTCCAGACTCGATAATTGTGAGACTGAGAATGACCTTATTGTTTTTCATGCAGAAATGGAAGACAGATTTGGACCTGTGCCTTCGACAGTTGAATATCTTTTTACAACAGTTCGCTGCAGGCGTATGGCTGTAGATCTAGGCTTTGAGAAACTGCTATTAAAAGCAAATACGCTCAGATGTTTTTTTGTAAGCAATCCAGAATCTGCTTATTTCAATAGTGAAACTTTTAAACGTATACTTAAGTTCATTCAAACCAGTACAAATAAAGCCAGGCTTAAACAGGTAGGCAAAAATGGTATCCTGATCGTTGAAAAGATTAATGCGATGAATGATTTGTATAGCTTTCTTAAACAAATGCACACCAGCGTAAGACCAGAGAAGAAGGCATAAAAAAAGCGATACAAACTGCATCGCTTTACAAGTAAAGTTGGCGAATAAAATTAAAAACTTTTTTTAGCAACACCGTTGTCAATGGCTTCCAAAGCTTTCGCTTCGCTAAGCATTGTTGTCATTTTATTTCCTTTTCCATCATCTCCCTGCGCCATATAGCCACCACGGGAAGTTTTAGTTATTACTGCGTTTTGCATGGGCACATCTTTCTCTTTAGTTTTCATGCAATATGCCGTTAACATTTTTGACATTTGGTTGAGTTTATTGGTTTAGTAAATGAGTTTTAGGGTAACCAATTTATGGTCATTGGTTCAAATTTAGTTTTTTCCACCTATTTTACTTATAATTTTTTAGCATGACAAGCCATTAGTGACAGTAATAAAAGATTTTATACATCAATCCTGGCATATTTAGCATGGCTTTCTA
>JBDSRT010000202.1:0-2754 GCA_039929165.1 Ginsengibacter sp. | reverse complement strand
ACTGATGCCCAGGGTAACGATCTAAATGCTTTTAGACCTAGAGAGTTTGCTATAGATGCCGGCTACTCCCGTAAGCTTTCTGACAAACTTGGGCTTGGCATTGCGTTGAGATACATTAATAGTAATCTGGCTTCAGGCACGTATAACGGAACCCTGTACCAGGCAGGTAATGCAGTTTCGGCTGATCTAAGTCTATTTAATGATGGTACGGCAACCAGTGAAGATGGCAGTGGTTTCAGTTATGGTGTAAACATCAGCAACCTGGGTTCAAAAATTTCCTATACAAACGATGCTACGCAAAAAGATTTCATTCCCGCTAACCTTGGCGTAGGTGTAGCTTATACCAGTGTTATAGACGAAACGAGCAAAATAACTTTTGGCCTGGATGTAAATAAATTATTAGTACCAACCCCACCTCAGTTTGGTAATGACCGTGTAGTTGATTCAACAAACCTTTCCAATTACAGGAGCAAGGGAGTGTTAAGCAGTTGGTTCAGTTCATTTGGTGATGCACCGGGGGGCTTTAGCGAAGAACTAAGGGAATTCCAGGTTTCAGTCGGTGGGGAATTTACTTATAATGACCAGTTTGCTTTTCGGGCAGGTTATTTTTATGAAAATCCAACCAAAGGAAACCGTAAATACTTCACCGTTGGTGCAGGTTTATATTACAACGCATTTGGACTAAATTTTTCATACTTAGTGCCTTCAGGCAATGGTGTTAACCGCAACCCGCTTTCAAATACATTACGTTTCAGCCTCATGTTTAACCTGGATAGTGAAACCAATCTTGGTCCGGCTCAAGCCCAATAAATTAATTCAACTTATTTTTGAACGCCTTACTAATGAGGCGTTTTTTTATGTCCTTAAATTAGAGATATGAGTTTTAGAATAGGTTCAGGCGTTGATTTTCATCAATTGGTTGAGGGCAGAGAATTATGGCTTGGCGGCGTTAACATTCCACATACCAAAGGGGCTTTGGGTCACAGTGATGCGGATGTGCTGTTACATGCTATTTGTGACGCTTTACTTGGCGCCGCCTGCCTCGGTGATATTGGGAAACACTTTCCCGATACATCCGCAGCCTTTAAAAATATTGATAGCAAGATCTTATTGAAACAAACATTTGATCTTATAAGCGATAAGGGATTTAAGATCATAAATGTTGATAGCACAATTTGCCTTGAGCAGCCTAAAATAAAATCATATATCGCCTCCATGCAGCAAGCCATTGCAGCTATTCTTAAGATAACTGTTGATGACGTTTCTATAAAAGCTACAACAACAGAAAAAATGGGTTTTGCCGGCCGTGAAGAAGGCTTGTTTGCAAATGCTACAGTTTTACTTGAGAAAAATTAAGTTTTAATGCTGATGTAGCATTAATCAAATAAGACTTTCTTTTTTATTCTTCATTCTGCTGTACAACTACCTTTGCTGGAATGCAGAAGGTTTCTATAAAAATTATAAATCGTTCAACTAATAATGTTCCTGCTTATGCTACTGAAGGCTCAGCAGGTATGGATTTACAGGCTGATCTCGAAGACCAGGTGACATTACAACCTTTACAGCGGGCTTTAATTCCGACCGGCATTTATCTGGAGATACCCGATGGCTACGAAGCACAGGTGCGGCCAAGAAGCGGCCTTGCAATTAATAAGGGCATTACCTGTCTAAATTCGCCGGGCACAGTTGAAAGTGATTACCGCGGAGAACTACAAGTCATCCTTATTAATCTGTCGCAGGAAGATCAAACAATAAGTCATGGCGACAGGATCGCTCAAATTGTAATTGCTAAAGTTGAAAAGGCTGATTGTATTTTGGTACAGCAATTGAACTTTACAGCTCGTGGCGAAGGCGGCTTTGGCCATACCGGAACTAATTAAAATTTTAAACTAACTATATTGAAACACATTTTTTTATTAACAACAGCTTTTATCTTTTGCCTCATTTTTAGCAGTTGCCACTCTACCAGGAAGATCAGCCAACCGGTTAAAACTACAGATTCAACTAGCGTTGGCGTAACAAATAACAACAATGACTCTGCAACAAAAGTATCTGGTCTTTTAAAACGTTTTTCAGATAACCGCATTAATTACAATAGTTTTTCCGCCAAAATAAAAGTTGAGTACAGTGACAGCAAAGGCAAACAACCGGATGTAAATGCTTTTGTAAGAATGCAAAAAGATAGTGTGATATGGATTTCTTTGAATGCCACTTTTTTAAACGTTGAGGCTTTAAGAATCTTAATGACAAAGGATAGCGTGTATATTCTAAACAAACTTGAGCGGACCACTGACATAAAACCTATCAGTTACCTGGAACAAGTCGTTAAAATCCCACTTGATCTGTCAACAATGCAGGATCTGCTCATTGGTAATCCAATTTTTATCGGCCCAAAAGTCGCAGCCTATTCAGAAGCTGGTAATTCAATTCTACTTACACTTGTTGGCGATCTATTTAAAAATGACTTGGTTATTTCTTCCAATACAAACGTTATTGAGCGGAGCGTTTTAGATGATCTGAATATTGCATCAACACGGACAGCAAATCTTTTTTATTCAAACTATGAAACTAAAGATGGAAAGCCTTTTTCTACATCCCGGCAAATTACAGTAACCGATAAAACCAAAGTTGATATCAAGATGGATTATAAACAATATGACTTTAATACTAATTTATCTTTTCCGTTTAACATTCCGCCCAACTACAAAATCAAATGAGTTATAACAACTGATTATCATTTGAGCATCTTCATTT
>JBDSRT010000201.1:0-4095 GCA_039929165.1 Ginsengibacter sp. | reverse complement strand
TTGTATAGCCACTGCATTAGCAGTATTTTCCTGGAAGTGCGTTTGTAATACCCCGTCTCCGTCAAATGTATTATCTAGACTGCCATCAGTATTAAACCTGAAAAGGATTATATAAGTTACCTTATTTTTAAAGGCGTGACCTAACACCACAATTTTTTGATCAGGTTGGATTGCTACTGAATAAGCAATAAATTCGGGAAATAAGTTTTGCACTTGTATTCCATCCTCTGAAAATGTATTGTCTAAATTTCCATCGGTGTTATAGCGGGCAACAACAAACACACTAAAATCATTACTACCTATTGTTATTATTTTTCCATCTTTTTGAATAGCCGTATTGATAAAAGAGGTTCCTCCTGAAGGTAACTGATCACTATACGCCGTTTTAAGATTTCCGTCACTATTAAAGCGGGCAGCATAGAAAAAACTTGGGCAATCATCCCTATCATTTTTGCAGAATGTAAAATTGCTGCCCACAATTGTTATTTTCCCATCGCTTTGGACAGCTACTGAATTAGCGCTATATAAACTATTAACACCTCCATTAATAATTGTTTGCATTCCGTCATCTGAAAAGCTATTATCAAGGCTGCCATCCGGATTAAAACGTGCAATGCCAATACTAGATATATTATCATAAACGGGTTCAATTAAATTACCTGCCAATACTATTTTTCCATTATTTTGTATAACTACAGAAGCAGGACGATGAAATAACTCTTTGCCGAATCCCGTAATTTGTTTTCCATCTTGTGAAAAGCTATTATCCAGCCTTCCATCAGTATTATACCGGTTAAGGACAAAATTTTCAAAAAATTCCCCTTCAGGAGGATATATTGTTTCCGTCTCCACTGTTATTATTTTTCCATCTTTTTGAACGCCTGTTATTCCGGAGCCCTCATAATAAAAAGTTTTATCGGGACTTCCATCGGTATTATAACGGGCGATGGCAAAATGATGTTTAGATATCTCTGTAAGTGCTGTGCCGGCAGCCACTATTTTTCCATCCTCCAAAATGGTTATAGAACCTGCGGATGAAAAAGAATCAAAATGTGTTGTTTGTTTTCCATCGCCGTCAAAAGTATTGTCTAAGCTTCCATCAACATTATAGCGGGCAACTGCAAAATCAGTATGGGTTGAATTACCTACAGATCCGGCCAGCACTATTTTTCCATCAACTTGAACAGCTACAGACGTAGCGCCACTATTAGAGTTGCCAAAACTGGTAGTTTGTATGCCGTCTCCTGTAAAACTGCTATCTAATGTCCCGTCAGTATTAACACGGGCAAGGGCAAAATCTTTTGTAAGAGAAGTTGTTACAGAACCTGCCAGTAATATTTTTCCATCAGAAAGAAGTGACGCATCCAATACGGCAATTGACACCGGAATATAAAAACCATTTTGGCCATAACTTACATCCCTGGACCCATCCGGGTGTCTTTTTGAAATAAACGTTACACCACCTCGTGTGTTAGCAAGGATATACGTACTCCCATCAGTTTGCACCAATGCTTTTACTCCACGACTTGGATTTGGAATGTTACCCCCAAATTGAGCTGTAACAATGCCATTTGTGCCAAATGAAGAATCCAGATGCCCAGGCTGGGCATTGGCGTGTTGCAAATAAACACCCATTACAAAAATTACGATGAGCTTTTTCATCTTTAAATATTTAATGAATTAGAATTATTGTAATCCTATACTTCGAAACATCACCCTGCCACATCCCGAAGGCGAGGCGGCTAAAATGCTTTATCAGAAAGCTTTTCATAGATTGTATAATTTTACCCGGTACGGAATGTTTGCAATCATTTAGTCAATTAGTGACTTCTATAATTTCACAAACTGCTTGTAGATAACATTTATTCCACTTATAATTTTAACCGTATAAATTCCACTTGCTATAGATGACACATTAAGTTGTACGAGCTTGTCTAAACTGGTCGATTCTAATTTTTGTAATAGAATACCTGATGAGGATAGTAGTAATATAGTTTTCCTTTCATCCTGATGCCTTCCGTTAATGTAAATATTTAAAATGTTTTTTACAGGATTAGGTGTAAGCCTTACCGTTGGGATACTGTTTTCTAAAGACGAGTTTTTTATTGACAAACTACTTTGCATAGTTATAAGCGGCGCGTTTACCGTTATGGTTACTGTTGCAGACGTTGTTTTTTTACCATAGTTATCAGTAGCTACGGCTGTAATGTGATATGTGCCGGCAGCGACATTTCGCCATTGATAAGTGTAGGGGAGCTTGCGTTCTGTGGCTAATAGCGTAGCGCCATTATAAAATTCTACTTTTATTATTCTGCCATCAGGGTCGCTGGCCGTAGCCGACAGGTTTATAACAGCAGGTGTTGCAAAAGTTTGATTATTTACAGGAGAGGTCAGACTCACCAAAGGTGGCTTATTAGGTTCCACAGCAATGTTTACCGAAATAGAAGTGCTTGCTCCCCAGTTATCATAAGCCTTTGCAGTAACAGTATACTGGCCAACAGGTACATTCCTCCAGGCAAAAGTGTAAGGCGTTTTTAATTCTTTAGCAAGTAAAATATTGCCATTATAAAACTCTACTTTAATAATTCTGCCATCAGGGTCGGTGGCATCAGCTTCAATGCGGATGGTTGCCGGTGAAGCATAAATATGACCAGCTTGCGGCTTGCTAAAATTAACAAGAGGAGCTTTGTTATGTTCTACAGAAATATGCGCTGGATCAGAAGTTGAAACACGACCATTGTCATCTGTAGCCACGGCAGTAATAATGTAAGTTCCGGCTTGCACGTTCCTCCACGTAAATGCATAAGGTGCTTCAGTCTGGGTATTCAATAAATTTTCGCCATTAAAGAATTCCACCTTAGTAATGGTACTATTCTCTGACGATGCATTTGCTTTAAGATCCAATGTTCTTACGGGAGAAATAAAGGTAGCATTATTTGAAGGTGAAGTAAGGCTTACGGCAGGTGGAGTATTTGTGTTATCATCAAGTAAATATCTTGCTACTACGCCCACAAATAGGCGATTGTTACCTGTGCCAACAGCATATAATTTATTGTCAAAAATTGCTAGGCCGGAAATCTCATTACTTCCGTCTGTTACTGCTGTTAATTGTTTCCCATCATTACTAAAACTATTATCCAGGCTTCCATCTGTATTATAGCGGGAAAGAGCGAAATCACGTGAAACATTTGTTTCGCTGTAACCTCCAACCACAATTTTACCATCACTTTGCAGAGCTAACGATTTACCATCATCGAAAGAAGAATGAAAATCAGTAGTTTGCTTTCCATCGAGTGAAAGATTATTATTGAGAGTGCCATCAATATTGTACCGGGCAATGGAATAATCTAATGCGCCATTACTAGTCCCCCCGGCAACCACAATTTTACCATCACTTTGCAGAGCTAACGAATTACCATAATCGTCAGAAGAACTAAAATCAGTGGTTTGTAAACCGTCGTTTGAAAAGCTGTTATCAAGACTGCCATTCGTATTATAGCGGGCAATAGCATAATCTTTATCGTAAAATCCGGTAGAGCCGGCAACTATTATTTTGCCATCAGGTTGAAGGGCTATTGAAGAAGCGTGATCATCCGAACCAAAATCAGTGATTTGTCTTCCATCCCCTGAAAAGGTATTATCTAAACTTCCATTGGTGTTAAAGCGTAGGATTACAAAATCTGTATTGCCCCCGGCTACAACAATTTTTCCATCACCTTGTACAGCCACTGCATCAGCAGTATTTTCCTGGAAGTGCGTTTTTAATACGCCGTCTACGTCAAATGTATTGTCTAAACTGCCATCAGTGTTAAACCTGAAAAGGATTATATAAGTAACCTTATTAATAAAGGCGTGACCTACCACAACAATTTTTTCATCAGGTTGGATTGCTACTGAATTGGCAACAAAACCAGGAAATAAGTTTTGCATTTGAATTCCATCGTCTGAAAATGTATTGTCTAAATTTCCATCGGTGTTATAGCGGGCAATAACAAACACACTAAAATCATTACTACCTATTGTTATTATTTTTCCATCTTTTTGAATAGCCGTATTGATAAAAGAGGTTCCTCCTGAAGGTAACTGATCACTATA
>JBDSRT010000200.1:0-3272 GCA_039929165.1 Ginsengibacter sp. | reverse complement strand
ATTCCACTAAGTACTCCAAATAAGAAGAGGCTGTCTCATCGCTTGAGACAGTCTCTTCTTATTTATAGTACGTCAGGTCTATAACTTTATAAATTGTTTGTTGATAATTGTATCACCGTCTTTTATTTGAGCCGTGTAAGTACCACTTTTGAGTCTGGATACGTCCAACTGAATTTTATTACCTGCCGCAGGCAATCTTACTTCCTTTACGTTTTTACCAGACAATGAAAAGATTGTAAGACTTATTACTCTCCTATTTGTGAGCACAAGTCCGGAAATATTTATAAAACTATTGGCTGGATTAGGGTTTAACACAACTGTTTCCTCAGGCTGATTATGTTGTGCACCTAACACACGACCCCATGAATTTCTTGAAATTAACGGCTGTACAACTACTATGGTGATTGGGGCAGAGATTGTTTTCTGGCCATAATTATCAACTGCTACTGCCGTAACAATATGAACACCGACTGCTGCATTTACCCATTGATAGCTATATGGTGCTGCAAACTCTTTCCTTATTAAGATAGAACCATCGAAAAACTCAACTCTTACTATTCTGCCATCAACGTCTTTTGCATTAGCCTCTAACGGAATTATTGCCTTGGCAAGAAAGGTTTTATTAGGCAAAGGACTTATTATGCTTACCTCTGGTGCTTTGTTTCTTTCTACTATAATATTAGTTGAGGTTGATGTGGTGGCACCCCAATTATCAAAAGCTTTTGCAGTTATAGTATAATTTCCTTTCGATACTTTTTCCCATGTGAAAGTGAAAGGCTTTTTATATTCAGTATGAAGCAAAACGTTTCCATTGTAAAATTCTACCTTCGTAATTCTTCCGTCAGGATCATTTGCATCCACTTCCATTTGTATTGTTGCTTTAGAGGTGTAAGTTTCATTTGCTACCGGTTTAATGAAGCTTATAACAGGTACTTTGTTATGTTCAACACTTATCTGTATAGGAAGTGATGTTGTGCTTAGACCGCTGTTATCTGTTGCAACGGCAGTTAAGGTATATTTGCCGGCAGGTACGTTTAGCCATGTAAAGCCATACGGAGCTTCAGTTTCAGTGTGTAATAAAATCTCACCACTATAAAAATCTACTTTGGTTATAACGCCGTCAGCATCTGAAGCACTTGCTTTTAAGCTCAGCGTTTTTACAGGTGATATAAATGATGCGTTATCTGCCGGAGCCGAAAGAACAATAGTTGGCGGGCTTGTATTTAAATCAGCAAGCAGATAACTGGTAATTACACCAACATTACCAGATATTTGATCAACACCTGCCGTATAAAATTTATTCTCAGAAAAAGAGATACTTTGAATTCTATCGTTTGTTGTAAATTCTGAATTTATAAGTACACCGTCATCATCAAAGCTTTTATCTATACTGCCATCGGAATTTAATCTCCAAAGTGCAGCATCATTATTCAAACTACCGGCAATAATAATCTTTCCATTTTTTTGAAGTGTGATAGCGTTAGTTGTTAAATCACCGTCGCTTGTAGAGATTGTTTTTAGACCAAGCCCATTGAATGTATTATCAAAACTTCCATCCTTGTTATAACGGACTGCAGTTAAAATCTTTTCATTTGGATCCTTGTTTGTAATTATACCGGTTGCAAGAATTTTTCCATCACCTTGTAGGGCAATTGCGTTTGCAGCAGCCAAACCGCTGAACCCGTCTAACTCAATTCCATCACCCGAAAACGTTTCATCTAAAAACCCACCTGGCGTAAGACGAATAATTGCGAAATAAGACCGTTCTATATCTGCACCATCAAAGATCTGGCTGTAGCCACCTACTACGATATTGTCATCCTGATCAATAGCAATTGCCTTAGGAATATCATCTCCACCAAGATCTATATTTAAAAATCCATCGAAAGCAAACGAATTATCCATTGTGCCATCAGCGTTATACCTGGCAATTATAAAATCTGAAGAATACCTATTTGTTTCTTCATTAAATTCCAGCTGAGAGCTGCCGGTAACGATTATCTTATCATCCTTCTGCAGAGAAACCCCATATGCAATGTCCACATTTCCGTTGAAGTGCGTAGTCGTCTTTCCGTCTTTATCAAAAGATTTGTCTATACTGCCATCAGTGTTGATACGTGCTATTGCAAAACCTGAATTGGTATTTGTACCCGAGTATCCAGCCGCAACTATTTTACCGTCTTTTTGTATAGTTATTGAATTTATATAATCATTATTTGATTTGAAATCTATTGTCTGATATCCCTTAACATTAAATGTGTTATCAAGATTTCCTTTTGTATCATATCGTGCAATGACAAAATCAAAATCGATACCATTCCAAACACTGCCTGCAGCAATGAGCTTACCATCTGCCTGGAGAACTGACGTGTTATAGGTTGTAAGACCCTGGCGAAATTGATCAGTAAGTCTTCCGCTTTTTCCAAACTGTTTATCGGGAACGCCTTCACTGTTATATCTGGATAGAGCAATCGAGTTGATATTTTCTGAGTTTTGAGTTACGCCACCTGCAATAATTTTTCCATCTCTTTGAACAACGATAGAAGAAAGGAAATCGGACGACGATCCAAAATCAGTTAATAAGTGTCCATCGCCTGAAAAACTCTTATCAACTTTACCACTCGCTGTAAAACGTGCCAGTAAAAAATCTGAATTGAAAAATGGCCCATGACCCGCAATTAAAATTTTCTGATCATTTTGAATTACCAGATCATTAAATTCAAATAAAGAAAAGTCCATCTCAACATTACCATTAGTTCCAAAAGTATCATCCAGGGTGCCATTTGTATTGTAACGTAACAGAACATAATCTGCAGGCTTGGCGATCATAACCAATTTCCCGTCGTTTTGAATGGCCGCTCCGTTTGGCACAGCAAAACCGCTTTCAGAATTTAATCTGCCGTTGCTACCAAATGACTTGTCAGTAGATCCATCCTCGTTATACCTGGCAACTGCTATTTTAAAATCCTGGCTTAAGTAATTATAGTTATACCCTGCTGCAATAATTTTTCCGTTTGGCTGAACAATTATGCTTTGACAAAAATCATCGGTATTTCCAAAATCTGTTGTTTGCAAACCGCCTGTACCAAACGAATTATCAAGGGTGCCATTTGTATTAAACCTTGCTAAAGCAAAATCGAAATGGCCATTTTTATTTGCAAAGCCTGCCACAATTATTTTATCATTTTTATCAATAGTTACCGCTATTGCCTGGTTGTCTTCAGACCCGAAGTCTGTTTTTTGTATCCCGGTTTTATTAAAGGATTTGTCAA
>JBDSRT010000199.1:0-3150 GCA_039929165.1 Ginsengibacter sp. | reverse complement strand
TCTTATGCAAAAAGAGATGATTCAGTGCAATTACATATACAGCGAAATAGCCAACCAATAGTTTTAAATGCGAAGCTTGCACCTGATGGTAAACTTGGCTTTATGATGTTTCAGACACCCGATGAACTGGACAGCTTAGGTATTATAAAAATGGAGCATAAATCGTATGGTTTAATGGCGGCATTTCCTGCTGGTGTAAAACTCGCCGGTGAAAACCTTAAGTTTTATATTGATCAGTTCAAAAAAATATTGTCACCCAGCACCGGCGCTTACAAAGGTCTAGGTGGTTTTAAATCTATGGCGTCTGTCTTTCCTAAATATTCATGGAACTGGGAAGCCTTTTGGAATATTACTGCCTTCTTTTCTATTATTCTTGCCTTTATGAATTTGCTGCCAATTCCAGCATTAGACGGTGGTCACGTTTTATTTACACTTATCGAAATGATTACCGGTAGAAAACCCAGTGATAAATTTTTAGAGTATGCGCAGATCGCAGGCATGGTTATCTTGTTCTCGTTAATGTTATTCGCCAACGGTAACGACTGGTTTGGTTGGGGAAGAGGGAAATAGTATTCGGGTCTCAGGTTTGGGCTATCAGGTATCGGCAATAAGAAGTTTTTTCACATGTCTTTTCTATATGGGTTTGCCATTTATATTCAGGATAGAACTTGCCTCAAAAGTTCAATGCTTATGTCCCCTGCCTGTTACCTGAAACCTCATACTTGACACCTCATACCTCACATCACAACTCAATCCCAATCTTCTTCATTAAGATAGATGCATTAAGACTTGTACAGATGCCAGGTTTTAAAAGATAATCAAAGTAGAGTTCCTCACTATTGACCTGCGCATCAAAATGGTAATTTAAAATATTATCTGCAAAGTCTCCCTTCATTTCCGCAAGTTCAACATCATGTGTAGCAATAATACCAACAGCTTTATGTTTGATCAATTGCTTTATTAGTGCGGCTGAACCTGTGTGCCTGTCCAGAGAATTCGTGCCTCTTAAAATTTCATCTAATAAGATGAACAATTGTTCGCCGGCATTTACTTTGTCAATGATAGTCTTAAGCTTTTTAAGTTCTGCATAAAAGGTTGATGTACTTTCTTCAAGGTTGTCGGCAATACGCATGCTGCTAATTAACTGTACCGGTGATAAATTAAATTTATTAGCACATACCGGCGCACCGGCCATTGCTAAAACTATATTAATGCCGACACTTCGCAGGTAGGTGCTTTTGCCCGCCATGTTACTTCCCGTAACCAGCATTAGTTCTCCTTTGTCTTGTACGAGAATATCATTTACTACGCGTTTCTTTTTAGGAATTAAAGGATGACCCATTTGATTACCTTCTAAGTAAAAGTTTTTGTCGCTGAGCTGGGGAAAGATCCATGTAGGCTGATTAAACTTTATGGTTGCTAAACTATTCAATGCCTCAAACTCTCCTAACGCATCAAACCATTGCACAACATTTTGTGTGTTATTTTCTTTCCATTTTTCAAGATCAAGTACTTGTTGCAAATCCCACATCAATACTAGATCAAGGGGAATAAATACAACCGGATTATAACGCAGGTCTAAACGCTCAAGTATTTTTTTAAGACGTTTGAGCTGTTGAGATGACTTATTTCTTTCCTGCACGTAAGCGGACTGCAGATGCTGTAGTAATGGTGAAGTGAACACTACAGTTTCTATGTGTTTAATACTATCCAATAACACATCAAGTTCATCAACCATCTTTGACAGGCGTTGATGTATAACTGAAACTTTCCTGCTGATGAAATAAGCGATTACAGCATAGGTTAAAAGAAAAATATTTAATATCCTGTTTGGAAGGTCATTGAAAATATTGAGATATAAAACGGTCAAAATTATTACAGGTAATACATATCTTATCCATTGCCAATGTTTAAAATCGGAAAAGCCATTAGACTCTTTCAGCCAATCATCCAGGCGATGTTTCGTATTGTCTTTAATACTTTGTTCTTTACCATAAGCCTGTAATCCTTGCCGCCACTCTGTTTTAGTGCTTAACTCGTTAATAGCAGTCTGTCTTTTTATAATAATGGGTTCTGTAGCCGGACTTAAAAGCCACTTAGCCAAAGTGCTCCCGCCCATGTCAGAGGTGGTCCTATTTAAATTTTGAAACAAAGAAGCTCTTCCAAAAATATCAAGATCATTTGCATAGAAGTGATCGGTTGGCTTATAAACCGAGCCGTCTTCAAATTGCAGGTATTCATCTGCAATTGCCTTTACTTCATCGTCATTAATCTCTAAAAGATGTTTTGTATGTTGAATAAAAGCATTGTTTTTCCCATCTGCAAAAATCAACCTTGTGAAAATTATTGCTAAAAATATTGTTATGGGTATAACGACTGACAGGCCTTGGGGCCATAATAGCCACGCCGAACCGATGATAAGTATCACAATTGTAAACCGAAGCCAACCCAATATTGACTTACGTTTAAGGTGAAATTTTAATTGTGATTGGAGTTGATCTAACCGTTGCTGATAATAAACTTCAGGCTGCATGTAACTATAATTGACGTGTGCAAATGTATAGCAGCCGCTATCTCATGCAAAAATTTGCGCTTTATCTAATTACCATTTTGGGAATTCAAGATCATCTTTAGAAGGCAATTTAGGAAATGGTCCATGCGGTTCTCTTTGATACCAATAGGCTACAGAAGCAATATCTGATTTCTGATTGTAATACCTGCCATCGTGCCGCCAGCCCAGATCCTGTATCGTTACTTTAAGATCTTTTTCAAATCTTATCGGGTCTAAAATATGCCAGCGATACATGCCAAAACCTTGTTGCGAGTTATATAAACCATCTGGCCTTACTACCTGGTGCAAGCCGGCATAAGGTGTAGAAAATTCTTCGTATTGATGCGTCTTATTATTTTCAAAATTATAAGAACCGCAAAAATAATCTTCAGTACCAGTGCCGTTAATCGTCGGAAATTGGGTATCGCCATCCATAAAAAATTTGATCTCTCCCTCGCCCCACCAGCCATTGTTATTTGTATTCCAGGCCATGTAAGTGCCAACATATTGACCTTTGCCTTTTATGCTATCAACGAGGGTATGTAATGAGCCTGTGGTAGGATTAGAGCGCCTGAACTGCGCATGAAAATAACCTTCAT
>JBDSRT010000198.1:0-3066 GCA_039929165.1 Ginsengibacter sp. | reverse complement strand
GAGGTTTGTAACTGCGATTTTAAAAGATCATTACGTGCGAGCAATCCATTTTTCTCAAGATTAGAAAAGTTAGAATCTCTTGCTAACGCTGATCGCAAATTCTCGCTTACAATCTGTACAGCTGTGGCAGCTTTATACAGATTTATATATGCTTGAGAAGCGTTGTAGGCTACTGCATCTTTATCATTTTCAGCATCCAGCTTAGAAGCTTCTTCAAGCAGCTTTGCAGATTCAATACCATATTTAATGCGGCCACCGGCATAAAGTGGCAGGCTCAAATTAGCAATACCATAAGCTGCACTGGAAATTTTCGGGCTTCCGTCACCACCCGTAGAATCACCTTTTGATTTAACATTAACATTAGCTGAATTCAATCGTAAATAACTACCACTAATTTTAAAATTAGGCAGCCTGTTATTGTAAGCGTTCTGTAGCTCTGCCGTTGCCTCAGCTGTTTTTGCATTGGCGAGTTGCAAATTTTTACTGTTTTTAATACTGAGTTCAATAGCGTTTTGTAAGGTTAGCTGTTTGGTTTCCTGCGCATACAGGCTTGTTGCAGCCGTTAGAAGAAAACAGGCTGTAATTATTTTATCCTTCATATCCTAATATTGCTTTAAATACTACTTTTAAATGAATGCGAAGCTTGTCCACTAATAAGACCTCAAATTCAGGCGTTTTCATTTTAAGATTATTAAACGCCTTATAGTAATCTTTGTTTAAAATTGCCTGTGTTGTTGTGCCTGTCATTGTGTTTAACATCAGCATCACATCAATATTTTTTTTGAAAACCTTTTTTGCCTGGCCTTCTTTAATCAATTCCTGGATAAGATTTGCGTAGCTTAGTTTTAGCTCGCTCAAGGCCTTTAGCACTACAGAATTTTTATTGATGACCTGTTCGCAAAGCATAATCTTATAAAAAGATTGTTTCTCCATTACCTTGTTCACGTATTCATCAATGAGAATTTCAACTTTTTGAAATGGTGCAAGTGCCTCGTTTTTTATAAGAGTCTCAACCCTGATCTTCATTGCACTCATCCGCTCGCTGAACAAGGCCTCCATCATTTTTTCTTTGGAACCAAAATAATAGGAAATCATAGCCAGGTTTACGCCGGCTGCTTCAGCAATATCTCTTACTGTAGCACCATCAAAACCGCGGGAAGCAAAAAGTTCTTCTGCCTTCTGAAGTATCTGTCTATGTTTTTCTGTTATAACCATTTATAAAAATGAAGCACAAAATTAAACAAATGTTTGAAATTATCAAACAAACGTTTAATCTTTTTGCTGAGTCTTAAATTTATTATACTATGAAAAAGTGGATCGCAAGTGCTTTTTTAAACGCCTTTTTTTGACTTAAATACTGCTGGATTTGCTAACGTTGCTGCTGGTACAGATACTCAGTAATCCTTTAACTTTATATATCTCTTTTTACAATATTGCTTATATAACGTATTTACAAATAGTCAAAAAAAATGTTTAACCATGACAAACAGAAGAAAGTTTTTAGAACAATCCACCTTGCTTGCATTGACCGGTATGGTATTGCCAGGCCTGGGTAAAGCCGCCTCATTTTTTGATCAAAAGGCTCCGCCGGCTATAGGTTTGCAACTATACACACTTGGTGACCTGATGACAACTGACGCAAGGGGAACCCTGCAGAAACTAGCAGCTATAGGTTATAAAGAGTTGGAAAGTGCCGGATCACAAAAAGGAAATTATTATGGTTTCAAACCAAAGGAATTTGCCGATATGGTTAAAGATATGGGTATGACCTGGCGATCAGCACATGTTGGCGGCGTAGCTTTTAAACCTGAGCAGATCATGAAAATGGCAAAAAATGCAGAAGATTCTGCGAGAATGCAAAAAATGATGGAGCGATTTAAAAATATGCCGCCGACGCTTAACTTTCAAAACGATTACCAACGGCTTGCAGATGATGCCGCTGAAGGAGGCATCAGTTATCTTGTATGTTCAAGTATACCGGTAAGTAGTATGGATGAAATGAAAACTGCGGTGGAAGTTTTTAACAAAGCCGGAGAAGCCAGTAAAAAGGCGGGCGTTCAATTTGCTTATCATAATCACACAACTGAATTTGACCAGGTTGAAGGCAATCGTCCTTTTGATTACATTCTTACCAATACAGACAAAGATCTTGTAAAGATGGAATTGGATCTTGCCTGGGCTACTAAAGCCAACCAGGATCCTATAGAATTGTTTAGACAGCATCCCGGACGGTTCCCATTATGGCATGCAAAAGATCTAAGCAAAGACACTAAAATGCCTGCTGAAGTCGGCACTGGCGTGGTGGATTTTAAAGGCATTTTTGCCAATGCAAAAGAGTCAGGTATGAAGTATTTCTTTGTGGAACAGGATCAGGCACCACAACCTTTGCAAAATGTAACGAACAGTTATAATTATCTAACTAAAATGCTAAGCGCAAAATAAATATAGAATTGAATACTAGAAGGTAAGTTAAGCCAACACTTCGTATACCATAACAGGATTCAATTTATTTTTCAGACTTACTTCACCTACGGGCTGGCAATTGAAGGACTCTTTTACCTGGTCATAAGCGCATTGACCGATTAATATTTGTCCTGCCTTTGCCACGCCTTGCAGGCGTTGAGCCGTATTTACAACATCCCCTATAACTGTATAATCTAAACGGCGGAGCTGGGCTGAGCCAATGTTTCCTGAAATGAGATCACCACAATTGATACCTATTGCTACCTGGTGAGAAGCAGATGCATCAGTAAAAGGTGTGGTAAACTTTTCTATTTGTGTACATAAAGAGAGGCAGGCGTCTATAGCCCGGTCCAGGTGAAAATCCCCACGGAAAACTGCCATTAAGGTGTGCCCGATAAACTTATCAATGTAACCATTCTGTTCAATAATTTCTTTTACCATCACGTCAAAATACTTATTGAGCAATTCGACAATTGTATCCGGGGATTCTGTTTCTGAAATGCTGGTAAAGTAGCAAATACTGATGAAAACTACTGTTGCGTTAATAGTTTCATTCGCCATCAATACAGATTCAAATTCTTTTTTATTCATGAAGTTGAGAAC
>JBDSRT010000197.1:0-7688 GCA_039929165.1 Ginsengibacter sp. | reverse complement strand
CTTAGTAAGCTAGATGTAATTACACCGCAGCGTCTTATTGATATTGGCTATACTTACCAACCTGAAACAGATAAGTGGAAGATAGGCGATATGGCAGCTGATTATATGTTTACAGGAGATAAAATTTTAAATTTTGCTTTACCGGGCACGCTTAAGGTGATCGTATATCACGATACATGGTTGAAGACAACGGATAAAGAAAAATATGTTCCCATTTTTGATGATGTACAATACATGGACGCAGCCACTCAAAAATCACCGGTAGTGAATTTTGTAATGATTGATTGCTTTTCGGAAGGCTATCCGCTGTTTGATCTCAATAACATATTGGATAAGTGTAAAGCAGATCAGACTGCAGTTATATGCCTGAGTTCAACCAACAAAAACTCAGTAGAAAGCGTGAGAAAGATGTTCTTTGAATTGTCAGTAAGAGGCGTTCAAAATCCTGTAGTTATCATCTGCGATAGCAATGACAACTCAACTGAAGAAAGCCTTATACATTATGCTGTAGAAACAGGGGCACTCCTCGTTGACGGGCTTGGTAATGGTATATGCTTAGGCCATTACTTTGGGGATAAAAATGTTGCGCCGAATCTTTCTCTTTTAAATTCTGTAGCCTTTGGCATATTACAGGCAACACGGTCCCGCATATCTAAAACAGAATACATCAGTTGCCCAAGTTGTGGCAGAACATTATTTGATCTGCAGGAAACCACTGCTAAAATCAGGGCTGTAACCAATCATCTAAAAGGGTTAAAAATTGCAATCATGGGCTGTATTGTAAACGGACCAGGCGAAATGGCTGACGCAGACTTTGGTTACGTTGGTAGCGGGCCTGGAAAGGTTACCTTATACAAAGGCAAAGAAGTGATCAAACGGTCAGTGCCGGAAAACATTGCCGTTAGTGAATTAATAACACTTCTCAAAGAAAATGATGCCTGGGTTGATGTAACGTAAAAACTTCACGTTGGAATAAATCATATTACGCTTTACTCATTCTCTTTATAGTGCCCGTAGTTTTAATGTTCTTTTTTCTACCTTCCTCCTTTAACTTTTAAGTTTATATGCAAACAGATTTTTTAGTGATCGGGTCAGGTATTGCCGGTTTAACTTATGCCTTGAAAACAGCGCAGGATTGTTCTGATAAAACCATAACCATCTTAACAAAAGCTGTAAGCGATGAAACTAATACAAAGTATGCGCAGGGTGGTGTTGCCGGTGTGATGGATTTTGATAATGACAGTTTTGACAAACATATTGAAGATACATTGATAGCGGGTGATGGCTTATGCAATCCCGCTGTTGTTGAAATAGTAGTAAAAGAAGGCGTTGATCGCATTACCGAGATTATTGAATGGGGCGCTCATTTTGATAAAGACCAGGGCGGTGATTATTCACTTGGTAAAGAAGGCGGACATAGTGAGTTTAGAATATTACATCATAAAGACGTTACAGGTAAGGAGATGGAACGTACGCTTCTGGCTGCTATTGCTCAAAAGCCTAATATTAAATTAGTAAGTCATTGCTTTGTAGTTGACCTTATCACGCAGCATCACCTTGGTTTTTTGGTAACAAAAGCAACACCTGATATTGAATGTTTTGGCGTGTATGTAATAAACATGCAAACCAAGAAAATAGAAAAGATATTAAGTAAAATTATTTTGCTCGCAACGGGTGGTAATGGCCAGGTCTACAGAACAACTACAAACCCGGTGATTGCTACAGGTGATGGTGTGGCCATGATGTATCGGGCTAAGGGGCGAATTGAAAACATGGAGTTTATACAATTTCATCCAACGGCTTTGTACGAGGCTGGCATTGCCGGCCAATCTTTTCTAATAACAGAGGCTGTAAGAGGCGACGGAGGTATTTTAAGAAACACCAAAGGCGAGGCGTTTATGGAACGCTATGATGAACGTAAAGACTTAGCGCCTAGAGATATTGTAGCAAGAGCTATAGATAGTGAAATGAAAATTAACGGTACAGAGCATGTGTACCTGGATTGTCGCCACATGGATATTGAAAAATTTATACATCACTTTCCGAATATTTATGAAAAATGCAAATCCATAGGCATTGATGTCGCTAAACAAATGATACCTGTTGCGCCGGCAGCACATTACAGTTGTGGTGGTATTAAAACTGATGAATGGGGGGGCACATCTATTAAAAATCTATATGCCTGCGGCGAATGTGCAAGTACAGGTTTACACGGTGCTAACAGGTTGGCCAGTAACTCGCTTTTGGAGGCTATGGTGTTTGCGCATCGTTGTTATATAGACACTGTTTCTAAAATCGATTCTATTACTTATAATGAAGATATACCAGACTGGAAAGCTACAGGAACCACTGATCCAAAGGAGATGATTCTCATAACCCAAAGCGTAAAGGAATTGCAACTATTAATGAGCGATTATGTTGGCATTGTAAGATCTAATGTGCGTTTAGGAAGAGCCATGAAACGTCTTGATCTGTTACATGAAGAGACTGAAGCTTTATACCAAACGACTAATATTTCCCCACAGCTTTGCGAAGTAAGAAACCTAATAACTGTTGGCTATTTAATTGTAAAAGGTGCTGAGCTCAGGCATGAAAGTCGTGGCCTGCACTTTAATACAGATTATCCTTTTAAGAGTAAGATGATACAGAATATTGTATTGTAATTAGTTTAAAACGCTGGCTTCTTTTTCTGTCTTAATGCGTGATTCTTCTTTTATTTTATTCCAGCCGCCTTGTACATTTCTTAAATTATGATAGCCTTGGCGTTTTAATAATGAACTGGCTATAGTGCTGCGGTAACCGCCTGCACAATGCACGTACAAATTTTTATTTGGATCTATATTAGCGATCTGTACAATATCTGTCATATCAGACAGGGGAAGATTAATTGCATTTTTTATGTGTCCTTCAGCAAATTCATTTTCTTTTCTAACATCAATTACTTCTACATTTTCATCATGCTGAAGATCCATTCCAAGTTCATCTGCTTCAACTTCAATTAGCATATCAATTGGCTCGCCGATTTCTATCCAGGTCTCATATCCACCTTTTAAATAACCCTCAACTTTATCAAAACCAACCCTGGCCAGCCGTACAATTGTTTCTTCTTCTTTACCAACTTCGGTTACAAGTATAATTGGTTGATCAAATGGTAAAATACTGCCTGCCCACTCTGCAAAGCGGCCTTCAAGGCCTATAAATACTGAGCCAGGTATATAACCTAACGCAAAGACTGCTGCAGGTCTTGTATCAAGCAATAGGACATCGTCTCTCAATTTCTTTTTCAGATCTTCTACACTCAATGGCCTCATGCCTTTTTGTTTTATTTCCTCCAGGCTGTCATAACCTTCCTGATTAATTTTTGCATTTACCTGGAAGTAAGAGGGCGGATCCCCGAGGCCTTCAGTAACTACTTTTATAAAGTCTTCTTTTGTTTGCGGCTTTAAAGCGTAATTGGTTTTCTTTTCATCGCCAATAGTGCTAAAGGTCTCCGGGCCGAGATTTTTACCACAACTGCTTCCCGGGCCATGTGCCGGATAAACAATTACATTGTGGGGCAAAGGCAAAATCTTATTTTGAAGCGTATCATACATTATTCCGGCTAATTCTTCTTTAGTCATGTTGCCGCTGCTTAAATCGGGGCGGCCAACATCACCAACAAATAAAGTATCGCCTGTGAAAATGCAATGTGGCTTACCATCTTCATCTTTCAGCAAATAACAGGTAGATTCAAGTGTATGCCCAGGCGTATGTAAAACTTCAATGCTTATTTTGCCAAGGTGAAACACTTCTCCATCCGTTGAAAGATGAATCGGAAAATTGGTGACAGTATTCGGACCATATACAATGGGTGCTTTGGTTTTCTTTTGCAAATCAAGATGCCCACTGACGAAATCCGCATGAAAATGTGTTTCAAAAATATAGTTAATAGTGGCGTTTTGCTCTTTTGCCAATTTGATATATTGTTCAACATCTCTTAACGGATCAATAATAGCAGCATGCCCTTCGCTTTCAATAAAGTAAGCTGCTTCGCTTAAACAGCCGGTATAGATTTGCCGGATCAACATAATGACATTAATTATAATCTGAGATAATGTTGCAAAGATAATAAACCACAAACGAGGTATTGGCGTTGGCTAGCTTAAAAGATTTTTAACAAACGCATCAACATTGTTTAGCCGCTTTTGATTGATGATGTAGTAGATAAACTTACCGTCACGTTTTGTAATTACTAATCCTGTGCGTCGCAAAATTGCAAGATGCTGCGAGGCCACAGATTGTTCCAGCCGAAGTTTTACATACAATTCCGTAACAGTGATCTTTTGTTCTTCATGAATAACCTTAAGCAGTTGTTGCCTTAATTTATGGTTGAGCGCCCTTAAAACCAATGAAGCCTTTTTTATGCTGTAAAAATCAATAGTTAACGGTGATACCGAAGGTTGCGTCAATTCCTGTTTATCCGGCAAATTTGCTGGGTCAGAAGTTTGCATATAACTACTTGTGGTTAGAGGGTTAAAAAACAAATATACATAACCCAGAAATGCTAGCTGATAACCGTTATAGGAAATATTTAAAAAATCAAACGATTGTATTCTTTCAAAGCATGGTGTACAGGTTATCTGCAATTAATTTAAAAAATACATAAATAACTAGTGTTTTAAAACTAATTACACTTCTTTTATTCCTTAACTTTTTAACACATGCTTTATCTAATTGCTGAATTTCTCTAGATGAGACCCTACATTGTTTTAATTTTTTGCTTTTTTCTTATTACCGCAAGCTGCAAAAAAAATAACACACCTACAGATGAAGACCAACTGCCTCCGGCTACCCAAACAGGCGCTAATACTTTTGGATGTTTGATAAATGGAAAGGTGTGGCTGCCTAAAGGCTACAGTAACACCGGCACACCTAACCCAAAAATTTCTTTTGAAATTTTACCGGCAAAATATATTTTGCTATTACAACAAAATATAATGAAAATGGAGATGCAAAAGGATATGTGAATATTTCGATTTTTGATAAAATATTATCTCCAGAAATTTACAGCTATCTAGATAAAATGAATTTTGCGATCGGATGGCCTATGATTATAAATGACTGCTTTACTTCTGAAACAGATACAACATTAAAAAAATGGGGTGAAGTGATATTAACGAAATATGACAATAATATCATCAGCGGGAATTTTAATTGTAAGTTCAAAACCGAGACTTGTGATATGTCTTTATAACCGACGGACGCTTTGATTTTAAATTTTAAAAGTTAACTATTGTGAAAACATTATTGCTGATCTTGATTTATAATATTTATTATAAAGACTTTGGCTGAATGGTATAAAACGGTTTTGCATAAAACGGTTGAGTGTAGGCAACATCAGCAAATTCACCAGTTATAAACTTATCGAAAAAAAGTTTTGCCATGGCAACAGGCGAAATGGCTGCGTCGATATAGATTAAGTTTTTATTCTCTGAAATATCAATGAATTTTTTTGCTCCATTACCATTTAGAATTACTTTATGTCCCTGAAATAACTCATTAAAAGATGTTGCTTCTAATACTAATGCACAAGGCTTAACAACGGGCTCCAGATTTTTGTTATAAACGGCTGTGAATACTTCCATACGACGGGCATCTATCATGGGACAATAATATTCTGCATCATCATTCAAAGTTGCAGTTATGGCCATCACCCCGAGTGTATTTAAAGTGAGCAGTGGCTTCTTTAATGCATAACATAACCCCTTAGCAGTTGCCAGGCCTACTCTTAAACCTGTATATGAACCCGGACCGATGATAACTCCTACTGCATCGAGTTGTGTAAAGGAAACATTGCAATCTTGTACTATACTTTTTATAGCAGGCTGCAAAAAAGAAGCGTGATTCTTTTGATCACTGCTGATAACAGCTTTTAAAACCTGTTCATCATTACAAAGACTTACAATAGCGTTTTCTGTAGAGGTATCTATTTGTAAAATATAAGCCACTTAATTAATTTGTGTTATGGCCTGTTCCAGTGCTGGCGCAACAAGATAACGATCGCTTGTGGCAGACAAGGATTTGAGGAGATTGTAAACACGTTGCAAACCAATAATAGCGCCCCACTCAAAAGGCCCATGCGGATAGTTGGTTCCAAGCTTAAGAGCCAGGTCAATTTCAGGTTTCGAACTTATATTTTCGCCAAGTGCAAACCATGCCTCATTAATGATCATTGCCACCACTCGTGCAGAAATAAATCCTGGAATATCAGGAGAAAAAACAGGACTCCAATTCAATTGAGCCAGGAATTGTGTTACCGTTTCACTATCCTTAGACACGACTTCCAGCTTTTCACGTTCCAAAAAAGAACTCCAGCCATTAAATCGATGGTAATTTTTGGGCAAGTGTAAATCAATGACTGTCTTCACAACTTCGTTAAAAAAAACAGGTCCGGCAAAATTTATAAAGCGCTGTTCAGTAATTACGTTTTCGTTCAGGATAAAAAGCGCATCACATGAGTTGATGAGCTCATAATTCCCAAAATCATCTATAGGCTGAATTACGATAGACGGCGTATAAAATTTTGTTGTAATCCAAAGTTTTTGTGGGTCTTCCGCCATCAAACCTAAACGCATTGCATAACTTTAAAACAAAAATAGGTTTGTTAGTTGAGGGAAAGTTTTGCAATTTTAATTTTCCATCAACCGGAACCACATGGAAAAACAAGTGATTAATACCGCGTCTGCACCTGCCCCGATCGGGCCATACAGCCAGGCTGTTCAAACAGGTAATTTATTATTTATTTCCGGGCAGGTCGCCCTGGAACCTGTGACTTCTCAAATGGTTAATGGTGATATTACGGTGGAGACTAGCCAGGTAATGCGTAACCTTCAGGCTATATTATCTGCAGCCTCACTGGATTTTAGTCATGTTGTAAAAACAACGATCTTTCTTAGTGATATGAGTCTTTTTGAAAAAGTAAACGAAACCTATAATACCTTTTTTAAAAGTGAATTTCCAGCAAGGGAAACGGTTGCGGTAAAAGGATTACCAAAAAATGCTAATGTAGAGATTAGCATGATTGCCGCAAAATAGATTTGAGTAATGAAGAAACAGGTTATTATAACATCTAAGGTTCACAATTATCTTATTTCATCTTTACAGCGAAATGGTTATGCCATTTTGCATACCGAGAAGATCAGTTATGATGATCTATCCGCCATAATTAACCAGGCCGATGGCCTTATAGTTACAACAAGGTTACACATAGATAAAACGATGCTTGATAAAGCCACAAAACTTAGATGGATTGGGCGCTTGGGAAGTGGCATGGAGCTTATAGATGTAAGTTATGCTGAAACAAAAAACATACGTTGTGTAAGTAGTCCGGAAGGTAATCGGAACGCTGTGGCTGAACATGCACTTGGTATGTTGCTGAGCCTAACCAAACGCATAATGCAGAGTTACCTGCAGATAAAAAATGAGCTATGGATCAGGGATGCCAACCGTGGCGTTGAACTGATAGGCAGAACGGTTGGTGTGATAGGCTATGGCAACACAGGTTACGCATTTTCACGCATTCTCGCTGCTTTTGATATAACTGTTTTAGCCTATGATAAGTATCATTTTGGCTTTAGTAAAGGGCATGTAAAAGAAGCTAACCTTGAACAGCTTTGCAGGTATGCTGATGTGATCAGTGTTCATGTGCC
>JBDSRT010000196.1:0-2613 GCA_039929165.1 Ginsengibacter sp. | reverse complement strand
GTCTTTCTTCAGCACTTCTGCAATCCACATGGATCTCAGTACATGGTCCGCAGGGACCAGTATCTCCCATCTCCCAAAAATTATCCTTTTTTTTACCAGGTAATATCCGGTCTTCAGCTATATATTTTTTCCACTCGCTATAAGCTTCTTCATCTCTTGGCAAACCTTCTTTTTCATCACCTTCAAAAATGGTTACGTATATCAGTTCTTTTTCAAGTTTATATACTTCCGTCAACAACTCCCAACTCCAGGCAATGGCTTTCTTTTTGAAATAACCACCAGCCCTTGCAGGATCGCCAAAGCTCCAGTTGCCCAGCATTTCAAACATGGTATGGTGATAAGTATCAACACCCACTTCTTCAAGATCGTTATGCTTACCGCTAACCCTTACGCATTTCTGTGTGTCTGCAACCCTTTGCTGCGGCGCTGTTTTATTGCCTAAAAAATAATCCTTAAACTGGTTCATCCCGGCATTGGTAAACAACAAGGTGGGATCGTTTTTTATAACTACCGGTGCCGACTGCACAATAGTATGTCCCTTAGATATAAAAAAATTAAAAAAGTGATCTCTGATCTCTGCACTGCTCAGCATAATGCGTTTTTGGGAATTATTTTAGGTTTATAAAACTATATTTGCCAACCCGGCAAAGATAAGAAGGGCGCACGATTAGCTTGATTATCAATAGCCCTGCCCGGCAGATAGTAGTTAATAGATAAGCTGACCCAAACGGCTGTTCATGAAGAAGATTAAATATTATTATAATACCCAAACACTCAGGTACGAAAAACTGGTCACGCCTTTCCGGGTAAAGCTGCTTCGTTTTTTTGGTTTTATTGCCACGGCTTTGGTTACTGCGTTGATACTTGTTTCTATCGCTTTCCGCTTTATACCATCGCCGCAGGCAAAACTGGCTGAAGCACAGTATAGCCGCATGAAGGAAAATTTTGGAATTTTAGATCGCAAGGTTAAAACTATGCAACAGGAAATGGCTTCTTTGGAAAACAGGGATAACCAGGTATATCGCTCCATATTTGAAGCGACGCCATTGCCGGATAGTGCCAGGGTAAAGTTGATCGATGAAAAAAAGGAAGTCGAAAAAGTTGAGGCAATTAATGATGATGAAGCCAGCTTGGAACTGGCTAAGACGTTGAATAATCTTAGTTCGAGGATCTCTTATCAATTTGACAGCTATACAGAGATTGAAAAACTAATTAAAAACCAGGAAGGCAAACTTTCCAGTATTCCTGCCATACAACCAGTAAGTAATCGCCAGCTTGATAGAATAGCATCAGGCTTCGGTATGCGTATTGACCCGGTTTACGGCACGCCAAAAATGCATAAGGGTCTCGACTTTACGGCACCGCAGGGCACACCGATATATGCAACAGGTAATGGTATTGTAAGTGCAGCCGGTTATGGTGATGGCGGTTATGGAAACCATGTCGAAATAAATCATGGCTACGGTTATGAAACGTTGTATGGCCATATGGTGCGTATAAAAGTGCGCAATGGCCAAAGAATAAACCGCGGCGAAGTGATAGGCTGGGTTGGCAGTACAGGCAAAAGCACTGGCCCACATTGTCATTATGAAGTACATGTGAATGGACGGGAAGTTGACCCGGTTTACTTTTTTTATAATGATTTAAATGCAGAAGAATTTGACCGCTTATTAAAAATTGCTGCAACGGGCAGTGCAAAAAGCCTGGATTAATTATGAAACAGACACAAATAACATTTGATTTTTCTGAAGAGGCGCCTTCAATTGAAGAAGTGGGAAAGGAATTTATAGCAGCAAAACCCGTAAAGATAAAAAGCATTCTCCCTGAAAAAAAGAAATCGCCAAGAGGCAGAAAAAGCTTGAAAGTTGATTATACACAAGCGGAATTTTTAGATATTCCTGAAGATGATATTCTTTTTCAGAAACAATATTATGCTATCGGCGATGTGGCAAAGATGTTCAATTTAAATGCCTCGCTCATCAGGTATTGGGAAAAGACTTTTGATATTTTAAAGCCAATGAAGAATGGCAAAGGCGACAGGCACTTTAGACCTGAGGATATAAAAAATTTAAAGCTCATTTATAATTTATTAAGAGAAAGAAAATACACTGTTGAAGGTGCTAAAGAGTTTTTAAAAAATAGTAAAGCAGCCACTGAGAAATATGAAACTATCCAGGCACTGAACAAAATAAAAACTTTCCTACTTGAACTAAAAGCAAGCCTGTAAAGGCTCACGGCATAACAGCATAAACCGAGAGCTGACCGTTCTTTAAAACATAAATCTTGTTGTTTTCAATCTTTATACTGCTGTAGTTGGCAAAGGTTGTTGGCAAAGAATATTGTTTTAGATTGAGCGTATTAAGCGGATAACTATAAAAAAACTCATCATCAAAGCCGAACAGTGTTTTGTTTATTACGGTAAAATTCTTCCAGTGCAGAAAAGATAACCGGTTTTTTAAAGCACCATAGTAATCAAATGTATAAAGACCTTTTTCAGGGTCATACATATATAGAAAGCCATCTGCGTCTAAAAGTTGAACAGGAGAAGGTACAGAATCAAGCACACGGCGCATATCAAAACTCTCAAATAAAATCTTGCCGTCATTATCAATT
>JBDSRT010000195.1:0-7821 GCA_039929165.1 Ginsengibacter sp. | reverse complement strand
GAACGGTATCCAATCGCAATGCTCCACAAAAGAATATGTGTTTTTAAGTACAGTATTATCTGTTCTTATAATATGCAGGAGCTTTGCCCAAAACCACTCGGATGAATAAACGCCACCAACATATTGCAGATAATTTACAGCAAACTCAGTAGCGTGATGATTAATTTCTGCGGCTTCTTTTGTTGCGGTGTGATCTTTCCATAACACAAACATGGCATTCGGGTTGTCTTCGAACCCAGCCGTTAAGGCGAGCGGCATACCTGCCTGGTCTACTGCAACAGGTGAGGAGCCGGTAGTATCAATAGAGATAGCTTTTACAGTATTGGCAATGGCAGCACTTGCTTTAAGTAGACAATCTTTTATAGTATATTCCAAACCTTCAACATAATCAAGTGGATGTTGCCTGAATTGGTTTAAAGACGGATTACAATACAGGCCTTGTTTCCAACGCGGATAATAAAAAACCGATGAAGCCACTTCCTGCCCATTGCCTGCGTTTATAAGAACGGAACGAACCGAATCCGTTCCATAGTCAACACCTATAACGTAAGAATTATTCATGACGCAAAATATTCTATTCCGGATAGCTTTTTAAATAATAATGATTACCACACTTGTTATAAGGTTCCTTTTCTGTTTGCTTTCTTAATGGCATTTTCCCGAATATCTTTTTTCAACTGATGTCTTTGCCTGCCTCATCTATTGAATGTGTTTCCCGTAACTAACCTTCTTTTGCGGCAATGGTTTTTAAATCGGCGTAATATTTCTGGATGATTTTTAGCTTTTCTCCGGTCATACTGGCTCTCTTAAGCCCCTGGCTATTACGGTAGAAAAGGCGATTAAAATTGCTGTAGTGCTTCCGGTTGCATGTGTAGCCTTTGAAGCAAATTTTTCAAAAAAATGATTTTGTTTGTGTTGTTTATTTTTAGGCATGGCAGACTAATTGGATAATTTTTTACTCAAATTTCGAGCCTTTGTTAACTGTTTTGACAATTATAACCCCAAAAGTTCAACACATCTGTGGTGAATTGACAAAAATCAAATTTTGCGTTCTAACAATGTAGAAAGCTTGCTATTACAGCAAAACATTATTAGGTTTACAAAAGTTTACTTACACATTACCAGGCTTTACACGTGCTTCCTTACCATAAAAAAACATCCTTTGCTGCCAGGGATATTGATGTTTAGATAACTCCTAATGATTCTTTTCATCGCAGGCACTTATTGAAAAACAGAAGGAAGTCTTATGAAGCAAATTACAGGATTAGCAAAGGTGCGAAGTTCTTTAGTCATTATTAAAATACCGCTTGTCTTCCTGTTCTTTCTAACGCTTTATTTTACAGGTTACGGAGAGAAAAATACATTAGCTAAAAAGGGTGTTCTTGATCTTACTACTCATAACTGGGTTAACAACGGTATTGTAAATCTTAACGGTGAATGGGCATTTTACTGGCAAAAATTATATACACCGGGTTCGTTAGATTCATTACAAAGCCGGCCATCAACTTATAGTTATGTGCCGGGCTTTTGGAACAGGGATATTCCCGGCAAAGGCATCTTTCAGCCAGCCTTTGGCTACGCTACTTACCATTTAAAAATATTGTGTCCTGATTCTCCTGAGAAACTGTCATTAAAGTTCTTAACTGTTGCTTCTGCCTACAAGCTATTTGTTAACGGCAAGCAACTTCTTGAAGTTGGCAAGGTAGGCACAACAAGAGCCACGACAAGTCCGGCTTATGATCCGGTCATCGTGCCTGTAACACCATTAAATAATCAGCTTGACATTGTAATACAGGTAGCTAATTTTAATTATAGCACGGGTGGCCTGTGGGATTTTATCAAGTTAGGACCTAATGAAAAAATCCATTCATTCTGGCTAAGAAATGTTGGCCTTGATTTTTTTATTGCGGGAGGTTTTTTTCTTATTGGCTTGTTTTATCTGGTGATCTTTTTTTATAACCGTAAACAACTGGCGCCGCTTTATTTCAGCATCTTTTGTTTAATGTTATCCAAACGTCCGCTGTTGACAGATGAATTGGCTATACATTATCTTTTTAACTGGGATTGGCAGGTGATTAAACGGCTTGAATTTTTGTCGATGTATCTAACGGTGCCAATGCTCTCGCTTTTTTCAGCACAACTCTTCCCAAAGGAGTTTTCCAAAAAACTTCTTAAGGCAATTCTGTTTATAAGTGTGCCTTTTGTATTATTGGCTTTATTCGCCTCACCTTTCATATTCAGGTATTCACTCCGGCCATTTCAAGTGTTTATGTTTTTAACGGCCTGTTACGGCATGGCGGTTTATGTAAAAGCTGTAAGAAAGAAACGACCAGGGGGTATATATTTTTTAACAGGCTTTATTATCCTTTTCTTCACTATTATAAATGATCTGCTCTATACAAGTTTATATATTCAGAGTGTCCATCTTGTGTATGTCGGTCTTTTAATTTTTATAATCTCACAGGCCATCGCGTTATCGAGGCAATTCTTTTGGACGTTCACCAGACTTGAAGTTGTTAATAGTCAATTGGAGAAGTTCAACACAGATCTAAGCCAAAAAAATATCGTGATAAATGAAGCTAATGAAGAGTTGACAAAGCTCAATAGCGAATTGGATATTTTAGTATCAAGAACATCGCATGATCTGCGTTCGCCAATCACTTCCATAGTAGCGCTTGTGCATATCATTAAAAATGAAAAAGATGAAGGCCGGCGTAATGAATATCTTGATCTGCAACGAAAAACATTACATCGTTTAAATGGATTAATTACAGACATTCTTGATTTTTCTAAAAACAAGCGCACAGAATTACAATTTGAAAAAGTTGATTTTAATGAGCTGGTGGATGGTGCTTTGCAGGATCACTTTCTTTCGGATGATTCCGGGAATATCGAGAGAATTGTAAATGTTGATCAGAGAGTAACTTTCTTCTGTGACAAGTCACGTTTGAATATGATCTTATACAATTTGATTTCAAATGCACTTAAGTATCATAACAAAGAGCAGCATAAACCTTATTTAAAAATTGATGTAACCGTGCTTGAGCATGAGGCCAAAATTGAGGTGGCAGATAATGGGCTTGGTATTGGTGAAAAGCATCTTGAACATATTTTTACTATGTTTTACAGAGCAAATAAATCTTTTGCAGGCTCGGGCCTTGGCCTTTACATTGTAAATGAAGCCGTAGAAAAATTGGGTGGAGAAATTAAAATTGAATCTGAACTTAATGTAGGTACTCATTTTATGATTACTATTCCTAATCATAATAAGTAATGATCACCTGATTAGTTCCTGTAGATGCGTAACCAACATTTATGTTGACAAAATTTATGAATTTATAAAGTGATTGTATAAGCGCCTTTACTTTATGCAAAATCTTTTAATGTTCATGCATTCTTTAGAGATGTCTTCTTTACATCAGCTTTAATATTTTGCCTAACTATATCCCAATACTCTTTACCATAACCAATACAAAGTTCACTACCTTCTTTAATATCCCGGGTGGCTTCAACAAAAACTCTATACTTGTCTTTCACAAATTGGGTGTTGTTGTTTCTGCCTTTTACACGTGTTAAACCTTTAGCATCGTTAATATAACGGGCCAACACTTTTTTGTGTTTGCTGGCATCTATTACATGCTTTTGTGTAACAAAAAAGATGTAGAAATTGCTATCATCATTCTGTACTTCTTTCCAGGTTGCGATCCTGCCTTTATACTCGGTTATCCTTGTGCCTTTAGCTATATATATTGTTGTAAATAAACCGTTTCCTGCGCCTGGGATGCCGGATTCTTTGATCTCCAGGTGCTTTTCTAATAATGCCATTACAAATTATTTTCTTTTTATACACGGTCAAACAAAGTATTATCCTGTCAATTAAAGATAGGATATTGAAGATTCTAAGAATGGTCCTGATTTAAAAATTGAACAGTAACATCGACTATTTTTGCTGTAATGCATCAATGATTCTCTAAATCTTTAAGTATGCTTAATAGACAAATAAAACATGACAAAACAATTATCAGATATACCGGTTTCTGTTTTAGATCTCGCAACCATCCGGCAGGGAAATACCATAGCACAGGCTTTTGAAAATAGTTTAGACCTGGCAAGGCATGCAGACCGGCTGGGGTATAAAAGATATTGGCTAGCTGAACATCATAATATGGAAAGCATTGCGAGTGCCGCAACCTCTGTTTTGATAGGTTATATAGCCAATGGCACAAAGCGTATAAGAGTTGGCTCGGGCGGCATCATGTTGCCTAATCATGCGCCATTAATTATTGCAGAACAGTTTGGCACTCTTGAAGCACTTTTCCCTGGCAGGATTGACCTCGGTATAGGCAGGGCGCCAGGTACCGATCCTATAACATCAATGGCCTTACGCCGAAACTTAAAAGGAGGTGTAGATGAATTCCCGAATGATGTGATTGAATTGCTGGAATATTTTGCGCCCCGTAACCCGACAGCTTTGGTTAGGGCTATCCCGGGGGAGGGGATGGCGGTGCCGGTGTGGCTGCTTGGCTCAAGTACATACAGTGCACAGCTAGCAGCTATGTTGGGCTTGTGTTTTGCTTTTGCAAGTCATTTTGCACCACATCATTTATTTGATGCTTTGAAGATTTATAAGGAAAATTTTAAACATTCTCTGTATCAGGAAAGAGCCTATGCCATGGCTTGCGTAAATGTAATTGTTGGCGAAACAGATGAAGAGGCTGAACATCTTTCAACCTCGTTTAAAATGCTTGCTCTCGGGCTTATTAAAAATCAACGAAAGCCTTTACAGCCACCTGTGCAAAGCATGGCAACCATTTGGAATGCAGCTGAGGAAGCCGCAGTGCAACAAATGATGCAATACTCTTTTATCGGAAGCAAATCATCAGTAAAAAACAAACTGCAATCTTTTATAACCTCAACAGGTGTTGAAGAACTTATGGTAACTACTCATTTATACGACCATGAGAAGCGTATAAAGTCCTATGAAATGTTAAGCGATCTTTTCAGTAAAAGTTAGACGGTCGCCTGACACTACTCTAATAAAAGTGTGTACGCCTAAACCGGGCAAAGTATCTTTGTTATAAACTAAGTGTTATGGATTTTGGCAAGGTGCCTGAAAGTAGTTTGATGGATGTAAATTTTATATTGCCCGGTGAGCCCGCCTGGAACGCTTCGATTTTAAACGGCAAACCTATAACGGCACCAAAAGTTTATCTGGGTTGTGCTAAGTGGGGCAGAAAGGAATGGGTTGGGAAAATTTATCCGAAAGGCACTAAAGAAGCCAACTTTCTAGATGAGTATGTGAAGCACTATAATTCGATAGAACTCAATGCTACACACTATAAGTTGTATGATGTAACGGCTATACAAAAGTGGGCTAATAAAACACAGGACGATTTTTTATTCTGTCCAAAAGTTTACCAGGGTATTAGTCACTTTGGAAATCTAAAAGATAAGCAACCGCTTACTGATACATTTCTTCATAGTATCACTGCTTTTGGCAAGCATCTCGGTCCAATATTTCTACAGCTTAGTGATAAATTTGGCCCAAAACGAAAAGAGGATCTTTTCAATTACCTCGAACTTTTGCCTCATGATGTAACTTTTTTTCTTGAAGTACGACATAGTGATTGGTTTGAGCAAACACTGTTTGAAGACTTACTGCTTACGCTAAAAAGATTAAAGATCGGCATAGTAATTACTGATACCGCAGGGCGTAGAGATTGTTGCCACATGCATCTCTCCAACACAAAAACATTCATCAGGTATGTTGGCAACAGCCTTCATGAAACAGATTATACACGGATAGATAATTGGGTAGATCGCCTGCAATACTGGCTAAACACTGGTCTTAGTGAATTGTATTTTTTTATGCATATGCATGATGAAGCTTTATCTCCGGAACTAACCGTTTATTTAGTTGACAAATTAAATGAGGCCTGTAATTTAAACCTGAAGAAACCAGGCTTCCTGCCGGCCGGCTTGTCTGGCTAAAGAATTTATCGTTATATAATTTAAAAAGCAAACCACACAAGAGCTAATACGTGCAGACGGTTACGGGTTAGTTAGCACTTAATCGCTCTAACAGCAAAGGCATGCGCCGATTGTACTTGTGCATTTCAATCTATGTCGGACTGGGAGATACTTTTTAATATCATTATCTTAAAGTAATTTAATACATTAGATATCAGTTTATGAATTACGAATTACTGATTAAGGAGACGGAAGCTTATGTGTTAAAATACATGCATAAGCATGATAATGCAGACCTGCTGTTCCATAATTTATCCCAAACACAAAATGTAGTTTCTGTTGTAAATGAACTGGCAAAGCACTATGCACTTAATGAGCAGGATGTATTTATTGCAAGAGCTGCGGCCTGGTTCTTAAATGTTGGTTATTATAAAAATGTTGAACGCCCGGAAGAAGCTGCTGTAAAAATATTGGATGAGTTTTACAGAAATGTTGATGTAGAAGTACCGGTTATTGATGCTGTAAAGAAATGCATCGCAGCTACAAAAGCCACAGTAATACCCGATTCTCTTCCAGCAAAAATTGTTTGCGATGCTGCATCATTTTATATTGGCACCAATAATTTCCCTGCTTTAAACAGGCTTAAAAGAAAGGAGGCCGCATTAACCAGCAATGCGGGATTTAATAAAGAGGAATGGAAAAGACAAACCATTCAACAATTGGAAACGCATCAATTTTATACTGATTATTGTACGGCTCGTTTAAATAACAGGAAGAAGGAAAACCTGGAGAGGTTAAAGAAAAAGGAGGCTTTGATCTTAACACCCAATACAATCGCTTCTGTACTTGAAGGCAAAAGCGATACGCCACAAAAGAAGATCAAAGCTGACAGAATTAGCTCTGCTGACAAAACAATTGAAACCATGTTTAGAACAACTGCATCAGGCAGTCAGCGGCTTAGTAGCCAGGCCGATACAAAGGCTCATATCATGATATCAGTTAACTCGATAATTATTTCTGTTTTATTGAGTATTGTTGTTAGAAAGATGGATGAATATACTAATCTCACCATTCCTGTTGTTATGATGTTGCTGGTTAATCTTGTGACCATCATTTTTTCAATTTTGGCTACCCGGCCAAATGTAAGAAAATCGCCACACGACGAAAACGATATTCGTAATAATAAAGTGAACCTGCTTTTCTTCGGCAATTTTTTCGATATGAATTTTGACAATTATAGTAGCTCTATGTTACACCTGATGAACGATAAACAGGTACTTTACATAACTATGTTGCGGAATCTTTATGAGCAAGGCCTGGTGCTTAACAGAAAATACAGGATGCTCAAAATATCCTACGATGTCTTTATGTATGGCCTTATTGTTTCTGTAGTTGTCTTTTTTATTGCTTCCAAATATTATGACCACAATAATTAGGATCGTTTTTGATAACAAGGGTTAACTGCAGATTTCAATTGTATTACAATTGAGCTTAATATTTATCCTTTACTAAAACGTAGCCTTTTTGAAGTGACCTTCAGCACATTGAATTCAATTTTCATATCCTTGGAATTAGTTCCTGATAGGGGGTTTCATAAATTTTTTTATGATGTACAGGCACACCTTGTTCATTTTCTTTTTAGCGATTGCTATGCAAACTGTCGCGCAGGAACCGGTAATACTTACTGATGCTGCTTCGTTGGTAAGTATTGGAAAACAAATCGAGGTTTTTGAAGACCCTGGTGAAACACTTTCCCTTCAACAAATTCTTTCGCCTAAATACCAATCGCTGTTTAAAAAAAGTATCCAGGAAGTACCCAACTATGGTACGAAACAAACTGCCGTATGGAGT